>DASSUE010000399.1:0-6917 GCA_035707305.1 Gemmatimonadales bacterium | reverse complement strand
GCGCGGGGATGCGAGGGCCGGCCGGTATCGGCGCAGATGGCCACGGCCGCGGTCGTGCCGCCGAAGGAGATCAGCGGATTCCGGTCGCCCGGGCGGAACACCGTGGCTTCCGCTGGTGGGACGACGCCATCGCAGCTCGCAGCACTCGAGAACGCGCCCAGATGGTGCTTGGTGTAGAGCTCCACGCGGCCGTCCGGAGTTGCGATGAAGGCGCCGATGTGAAGCCCCGAGTCGAGCCGGACCGGTGCCCCAACGATCAGGGTGATCGCCCGCGCGGACGCGACCCCGATCAGCAGAGCCAGCCGCGGGTCATGCCGCGCGAAGGCCAGCCGCTGGGCTAGGCCGATCTCGTAGCCGGTGAGCGAGAGCTCGGGGAAGACGACCACCTGCGCGCCGGCCTCCGCCGCCTGATGGGCCAGCAGCACGTGCTGGTCGAGGTTGGCGTCGACGTCGCCGGGCACCGCGACTGTCTGGGCCACGGCGATGGACCGGATCGCGGTCATGTCGAGGGCGCCGGTCTTACGTGCTCCACTCCAAGAGCTCCTTCAGGACGTCACTCCGGTTGGCGAGCCTCGAAGCGGGCGACCACGCCTCCACTTGCGTCCACGAGCTCCAGCTGATGGCCGGTCATTCCCCAGCCGGTCACGCGCCCGAGCGCGTCTAGGAACGCTTTCTCGGTCTCCATGCCCTCCAGGCACGCCATCCTCGTCGCAGCCATCTGGCCGAACTTCAGGCGGCCGCCGCTCAGCTCATAGCCGCCCATCAGCCGGTTGCATCCGCCGGAACCGCTCACGCGCCGGGTCTCCGAGCTCAGCATCAGATGCGGCTCAGCCTTGCCGGACGTGGTGATCGCTGTGTTGCCGAGCTGGACCAACTTCCAGTAGATGTTTTCGGGCGACTTCGCGGCCCCCGCAGGGGAGGCGACTGCCTTCCGTAACATCACATCCACCTCGTTGCCCATACCCTCGGTCAGCACCCCGTAGTGCCGGTCAGTGACGAAGAACGGCTTTCCATCCACCAGGATCTGCGCGCGCACGGCGTACCGGTGGCGCGGATCGATCCGTGACGGATCGTACGGGATCTCGAACCGGAACGGAGGGTTGCCCGGATTCTCGATCCGCGCCTGCCCGATCACTTCGGCCGTCGCATCGGCCTTCGAGACATCCTGGAGACTGACTTCGAGCACGGCGCCGGGCGGCAGGGCCATGCGCTCCCGATAGCTGGCCGTTCCTCGTACCGCACCTTTCATGCTCTGCTCCGGCGGACGCCGCTCCAGACCTTCACCGAGCATCACCGGGCCGCGGAGGCGTTGTCGTTCGGTGTCAGGATCGTGTCGTCGCCTCCCCGGAACTGTACCAACCGCCACGACGTGCCGTCGAGGCCGCCGGGGCCGGGGGCTGGAGCGACCATGCCCGCGTCGGACGTGTCCTCGGGTGACTTTGCGCAATACGTGATGCCGGCGACAAGCCCTGCGACCAGAATGGTGGATATGAGTCGGTCACTCATGGCCGGTCTCCTTCCGGAGGTTGGGGCCTAGTGTGTACAGAGAACCGCTGCCGGTAGCGCGTCGGCGTCGTCCCGAACGTGCGGCGGAAATGGTGCCGGAGCGTCATCGCCGTGTCGAACCCGACCGCCTCCGCCACCTGGTCGATTGAATCGTCCGTCGTCTCCAGCCGCCGCTGCGCCGCGAGCAAGCGTTGATGGGTCACCCAGCGGTGCGGCGTGCTCCCGGTCTCCTGCACGAACCGCCGCGCCAGCGTGCGCACCGACATGTTCGCCTGCCGGGCCAGATCGTCCAGGCTGAGCGGACGATCGAGCCGGGCCAGCGCCCAGTCGAGCGCCTTGGATAGTCCGCCGTTCGGCCGGGTGGACACCGGCTCCGCCACATACTGCGCCTGCCCGCCATCCCGGTGCGGCGGCATCACCAGCCGTCGCGCCACCCGGTTCGCGATCTCCGCCCCGTAATCCCGCCGCACCACGTGGAGGCACAGGTCGATCCCGGCCGCACTCCCCGCCGAAGTGAGCACGCTGCCTTCGTCTACATACAGCACGTTGGGCACGACCTCGACCTTGGGATAACGCGCCCGGAGCTTCTCGGCGTAGTGCCAGTGCGTGGTCGCGCGCCTGCCGTCGAGGAGCCCAGCCGCCGCGAGCACGAAGGCGCCCGAGCAGATCGCCACGAGGCGGGCACCGCGATCGTGTGCGCGGCGCAGCGCACGGAGCAGTGACGTGGGCGGCACCTCGTCCGGATCGCGCCAACCCGGAATGACGATGGTGTCCGCCTCGCGCAAGCGTCCGAGGGTGCGCCGGGCTTGGATCCGTAGCCCGCCTGTCGCCCGAAGCGGACCGGCGTCGAGCGAGCAGAGCGAGAACTGGTACCACTCCACCGGCAGCTCCGGCCGAGGCAGCGCGAAGATCTCAACCACGATGCCGAATTCGAAGGAGCAGAGCCGGTCGTAGACCAGCGCCGTTACCCGTTGAAACGTGTTCCGTGGCATGGCAGGATCTTAACGAACATCGTCATTCTTGCCTATCGCGCCGAGCCCAGTGCGGCGGGAGATTGCACTAGACCCCTCATGCCGAGCCGAGCCATGCCCAACGCCACGCTCTCCGCCAACCCGGTGACCGAGGTCGCCGCCGCACCGTCCGAACACGCGATCGCGCACTTCCAACGCCTGCTCACGCTGGAGACCGATTGCTACGACGTGCACCAGGCGCTCGGCCGCAAGGAGCCGGGCTTCGTGCTGTTCGATGTCCGCGGCCCCGACGCCTATGCCGCCGGCCATGTCCCCCAGGCGGTGCACTTCCCCTACCGCCGGATGACCGACGCGACCCTCAGCGTGTATCCGCCCGACACGCTGTTCGTGGTCTACTGCGCCGGGCCGCACTGCAACGGCGCCGACCGGGCCGCGCTCCGGCTCGCCGAGCTGGGACGGCGGGTGAAAAAGATGATCGGCGGGATCGCGGGCTGGAAATACGAGTGCTACGAGCTGGTCCGGTCGTGACGCGCGGCGTTCCGCAAAGCCGACGAGGTCTCGGCCTCGCTCAGTCATGTTCTTGCCGCCCGCCGCGCGTGGGTTGACGCCCCTCGGCGCGGAACCGTAATTCCCGTGAATGAGTTCATCCCTCGCTGTCGTTCTCCTCATCGGCGCCGGCGTTGTGGGTCTCCTCCTGATCCCGCTCGGCCTCCCCGGCCTCTGGGTCATCCTCCTCGGCATCCTGGGTTACGGTTGGCTGACCGACTTCGAGACGTTGTCAGTCGGTCTCCTCATTCTCGCGATCGGACTCGCCGTGCTGGGCGAGATCATCGAGGCCTGGCTCGGATTCCGGTTCGCGCGGCGCTACGGTGGATCGCGCCGCGCCGGGTGGGGGGCGCTGCTGGGGGGGCTGGTCGGTGCGGTGGTGGGCGTGCCGGTGCCGATCATCGGATCGGTGATCGGAGCATTCCTGGGCGCGTTCGCGGGTGCGGCGCTGCTGGAGTACACGCTGGAGCGGCGCTCAGGCGTAGCCGCGAAAGCCGGATGGGGTGCGGTGCTCGGCCGGGCCGCGGCCGCGGCGACCAAGATGGCCCTGGGCGTGGTGATAGTTGCGGCCTCGGTTTGGCTCGCCTTTCAGGGCTGAGCAGCGGCAGACCGATGAGCGCGGTGCAAATCCGTGCGGCGGATCCGGCCGATGCCGACGCCATAGCCGCGACGCTCCGCGAGGCATTCCTCCCCTTCGAGCCACTCTACACCGCGGCCAGCTTCGAGGCCACGACGCCCGCCGCCGCCACGCTCCGCGCCCGCTGGACGGAAGGGCCGGTCTGGGTGGCGATCTGCGAACGCGAGGTCGTGGGAACCGTTGCGGCGGTGCCGCGCCCAAACGAGCTCTACGTCCGGAGCATGGCGGTGCTGCCGTCCGCCCAGGGCTACGGCGTGGGCCGCGAGCTGCTGAACACCGTGGAGGAGTTCGCGTTGGGACGAGGTTACCGCCGGATGGCGCTCAGCACCACGCCGTTCCTCGATAGCGCGATTCGGTTGTACCAGCGCCACGGCTTCACGACGGTCGGGGAATCGGACCTCTTCGGCACGCCGCTGCTCCTCATGGTCAAGCACCTACGCGGATAGTCCGCTTACTCGACGCGGATCGGCGCTCGAACCAGAAGCCGCCCCTCCGGGCCCGCGTTTCGCACCTCCAGCCTCAGGTTCCCGCTTCGTTCGGGCACGAACTCGAAGTCGTAGGTCTCGCCCATGCTGATGATCTGCTGGGCCGGCCGCGCCGATCGGGCAGCGTGAGGTATGTCGGCGCCATCCTTCGCCACCGGGCGCCAGCGCACCTGCAGCGTGTCCCGAAGGTTGGCGAACGAGCTGTCGGCGCGCGCCGTGAGTGTGACCGTTGCGTTGGGGAACCGCACCTGCATGCCGATGAACCGCATCCGGTACGCGGTGCCCACCTGCAGCACCGTGGTGTCCGGATCGGTCGTGCCGTTGATCTCGAGCGGCACGGTATCCTTGGGCTCGCTCTTCTCCCGGGCCGACTTGATGAAGAAGATCAGATCCCGGCTCGAATCGGCGGCCGCGGAGTCCCGCACGATGAGCGCGCCGAGCAGTCCCGCACGATGCTGCCGGAGCTCGTCGACGTGCGAGTGGTAGATGAACGTCCCCGCCCTCGGCGGCGTGAACCGCGCCTCGAACGAATCGCCCGGCATGATGATCGGGGTGACCCGCGCCACCGATCCGGAGAACCCCGCAACCCCGTCGTAGTAGCTCTCCAGCTCGATCCCGTGCCAGTGGATCGCCGTGGGCTCGTCGAGCCGGTTCACCACGGTGATGGCCACCGGCTCGCCGCGCGGAAGCGTGAGCGTGGGACTGATCGACAGCGGGGCTCGGGTGCGGCCCGTCGGGTGCGGTTCTTCGGCGAGGTAGCGCATCGAAGGCGCCGGCTCCGCGAACCCCTCGTCACGCGTCGCCACCAGCCGCAGGTGTCGCCGGGCGGGTGCCCACTCCTCCGCGGAACCCGAAGCGCGCGGCGTCACCTCGACGCCCACCGCGAGGCCTGCCATCGCCGACGCGGCATGGTTCGCGAGGTGATCGACCGGCCGGGCACTCGACGACGACCCGATCCGCTGCCGCTCACCGCTTGGCCCGATCTCGTTGAGCGGCCCGTGCGGCACCACGTGGCGCTGGAAGTGGCAATGGAACAGCCAGTTCCCTTCCCGTTCGGGAATCCAGGTGACCGACATGGTCGAGAACGCCGACATCCGCTCGGTCACCACCCACCGGCCCGGTAACCCCTGCCCTTGCGCCGCCACGTTCGGCCCCTCGAGTGCGTCCACCCGGAAGTAGAAGCCGTGGAGGTGCATCGGGTGAACGTCGTTCCCGGCGTTGAGCACCCGCCACCGCACTGTATCGCCGACGCTGACGCGGAGCCGCTCGCCGTGAGGCCAGGAGCGTCCGTTGATCGAGCGGACGGTGCGCTCCGGAATGGGAAAGCCGAGAACCGGGTCGGCGGTGTCGGCGGCGCCGAGCAGGACGAAGACCCGATCGCGGGCCGGTGCCGCCGGGCTGACCGTGTCGACCACCAGGGCGCCGGCCAGCAGGCCGCCGAGCCGGAGCTTCCGGTGAAGCGGCGTGCTGGTCACGCCGCGATAAAGGAATGTGCCGGGCGTTGTCGCTCGCACCCTGAGCTCGCGCCGCTGGCCCGGCGCAATCACCACTGAGTCGAGCGCGCCACCGGCAGGCAAATAGAAGGTGAGCGTGTCGCGCTGGAGCGAGTTCCGGACCGACGCGCGGATCTCCGTTCCCGCCGGCACCCGAATCAACGGACCGGGTACCATTGGCCGCCGGCCCCGCTCGGCGAACGCCTCGATCGCGATGCCCGGAAGCGAGTCGCCGTCCGGATGCCACATGGCAAGCCGGGTGTCGAGGTCGATACGGAGAACGCCGCCGCGGATCGATCCCGCGGGCAGCGTGTTCGGGTTTGGCGCCGCGGTAGGGAGCTTCTCCCACACCGGACCGGAATGAAGCGGCACGGCGAGCACGACCACCGTGAACAGCTTCCGCAGGTCCATGGACCCTCGCCAGGATTTGGAGCGACTGAGCCATCAAGATGTGGCGGAGTGCACGACCGCTCAACCCGCAACTACCCCTGGCCTCCGCTTCCGCCCCTGCCCACATTTTCCAGCTCCAGTCCCGGCGCCCTGGAATGCGATTGCTCGACACGCTCCGGAGGATGTACTGGACGGCCCGGCTCGACGGCCAGGGGGAAACCTCCCTGCTCGAGAAGCTTTGGTGGTGGCGGCGCGGTTTCCGGCCCGAGACGGCGCAGCTCTACCATTTCCCCGCGCCGGGATGGACCAGTACGTCAACGATTTCGCCGAGCAGTACGGGTTGCTGCACGTGGCTTAGCCACCGGGAGTTCGATCGTGCCTTCCTTTATATGGTATGCCGCCCCCGCCCTGCTTGCCGCCGGCGCGGCGGGACTGTCAATGGCCTTTGGCCGCCCTGAGTCTGCCCAATTCACAGTGCGATGGCTCGGGCATGCCGCGTTCGAGATCGTCTCGCCCGGCGGCACGCGGGTGCTCATAGATCCCTGGCTGGTGGAAAACCCGTCCGCGCCTGCGGCCTACAAGGACACGACCCGCTGGGCCCACGCGGAGGTGAGACCCGCCGCGATCCTGGTGACCCATCCCCATGGCGATCACGACGGCGAGGTCGCGATGCTGGCGCGGCTGAGCGGCGCCAAGGTCGTGGCCACCGGCGATCACATCCAGAAGATGGGGATTCCCGAAGGGCAGGTTCTCAGCATCAACATCGGCGGGATGCAGAAAGTGGGCGACGTCGAGATCCATGCGGTGCCGGCGATGCATTCGGTAGAGCCCGGCCGGGCACTCGGCTACGTGGTCCGGTTCGCCGACGGCCGCGCCCTCTATCACACCG
>DASSUE010000398.1:0-7431 GCA_035707305.1 Gemmatimonadales bacterium | reverse complement strand
GTGCGCCGCCGCGCGCCCCGGCTCGCCGGCCATCTCCAGCAGGTGCCCCCGCACCGCGTCGAGCCGGTAGTGACCGGCGATTCGCTGGTCGGCGTCGAGCGGGGCGAGCCGCTCGAGACCAACGGCCGGACCGTGCACCATGGCGGCGGCGATCGCGCGGTTGAGCGACACCATCGGGTTGTCATTCAGCCGGGCGAGCACGTCGTACAGCGCGAGGATCTGCGGCCAATCGGTCGCATCGGCGCTCGCGGCGTCGGCATGCACCGCCGAGATCGCCGCCTGGAGCTGATACGTTCCGGGCGCGCCCCGCCGCAGCGCCTCGGACACGAGTGCCTCGCCCTCGGCGATCAGCCCGCGATCCCAGAGCGAGCGGTCCTGCTCGTCGAGCGGTATCAACTCGCCGGACGGGCCACTCCGCGCCGCGCGCCGCGCATCGGTGAGTAGCATCAGCGCCAGCAGACCCGCGACCTCGCTGTCGGTGGGGAGCAGAGCGCGTAGCATGCGTGTCAGCCGGATGGCCTCGTTGGAAAGGTCGGGGCGATGGAGGTCCCGTCCGCTGCTGCTCGCGTAGCCCTCGTTGAAGACGAGATAGAGCACATGGAGGACGGGGCGCAGCCGGTCCGCTCGCTCGTCGTCCGTGGGCAGGCGAAACCGGAGGCCCGACGACTTGATGCTCTGCTTCGCTCGGCTGATGCGTTGGGCCATCGTCGCCTCCGGCACCAGAAACGCCCTCGCGATCTCGGCCGTGCTAAGGCCCCCGATCGCGCGGAGGGTGAGCGCGATCGCCGACGGCGGCGTGAGCGCGGGATGGCAGCACATGAACAGCAGGGCGAGCGTGTCGTCCTGGTCGGCGGCGGGCTCGGCGTCCGGCGGCGGGACGAAGGCCCAGTCGGCCCAGACCTCGCCGGCCACTGCGTCCTCTCGCCGGCGCCTCGCGAGCTTACTCCGCACCTGGTCGGTGAGCCGACGAAGCGCGACGTGATAGAGCCAGCCTCGGGGGTTGCGCGGGATGCCGTCGACCGGCCACTGAGCGGCCGCCGCGATCAACGCCTCCTGCACGGCGTCCTCCGCCGCGGCGAAATCGTCGTGCCGCCGTGCGAGGGCGCCTAGCACCTGCGGCGCGAGCTCGCGCAGCCGGTGCCCGATCGCCGGCGTGGGGGACGCCGACGTCACTCCCGATCGGGTGGGGCGCTCATCACCTCACGCACCTCGATCGGGATGATCAGGGGCTTGCCACCCGGTCCCGGCGCGGCGGAGGCCCTGGCCGCGATCTCGTAGGCCCGCTCCGGCCGGTCCACTTCCACGACCCAGTAGCCCGCCAGGAACTCTTTGGCCTCCGGAAACGGTCCGTCGGTCACGGCCGGCGCACCCTGTTTGCCGGCGCGGACCACCTTCGCCTGGTCCGGGGGGGCCAACCCCTCCGCCCCAACCAGCTCGCCGGCCTGGGTGAGCTCCTGGTTGAGCCGGTGCATGAACGCGATGTGCGCCTTGAAATCGTTGGGCGCCCAGTCGCTGACCTGATAGTCACCCGTGCCCCGGGGGGCGTGCATCATCAGCATGTACTTCATCGTCATCTCCTCTCGGTTCGGACGCCGCCAGCCGGCGCCTTCACACATCAGTCGGAGCCGGCATTCGATTCTCGACATTGCGAACCGAGCCTGCGGCGCAAAGCCGCGGGCGGTTCCAACGGGCCGCTTGGATCGGGAGCAAGGAGGGCGGCGTGTGCCGGCGGAGCGGTCGCCGCCGGGACGGGATCGGCGAAGGCCCCTCGGGTCAGTTCTGTTGCCGGCTGGACGGTGGAACGATGCCGTTCAGCCTGAGATACGTGACGATGTTCCCGTAGTGCTCGGCGTTGTGGGTGGCGTTGAGCGTGAGGGCGAACAACCGGGTCCGCTGCTGGCCGAACAGCTTGGTTTTCTTCTGGGCCGCGACGTCGGTCTGTGCGTACGCCTTTTCGCAATACGCCGTGGATGCCTTGAGTGCCTCGATCAGCGCGGCCTTGGTAGTGCGGGTCCGCTCGATCTCGTCTTCCTTGCGCTCCGGATCGCCGAGGGCGGCTGCGCAGATCAGGTATTGTGCGCCGGCCACGTGGCCGATCTGCTGACCGAATGTGCGAACCTCCGGGGTCGGTCGATAGGCGTACGTGGATTCGGGCAGCTCCTCGGCGACGGTGGTGATGAAGCCGGTGATCTGGTTCCAGAGCGCCCGCGTGGTGCCGACCGCGGCGTTGTCCTGGGCTTGGACCGAAGGCGCCGACGCGGCCAGCAGGAGCAGCGAAAGGGCGAATTTCATGGTGGCCTCGTTGGTTACTGTTGCGATGTCGGGCTGACTGCAGAATCGGCGGGCCGGGCGGCCAGGCCAGGTGGCACGGGCCGGGTCGTGGCCGTGTAGCCGCCGATCGACGCGCCGGACTCGGTGCGAAACCCCTTGAGTGCAGCCCGGCCGAGCCAGACGAACAGCGCCAGGACGAGAAGCTGGCTCAGCAGGAATGGCGGCTCCTTCTGAGTTGGGGCCGCGGCGATCAGGGCCGGCATCCGCCGGAACAGCTGCACCACGAGCACGAACGCATTGAGGTAGAGCGTGAACACCGCGCCGATCACGTAGACCCCGCGCCACCCGTCGGACAACTGCTTCCAGTACCGCGCAGTGAACACCACGGGAAGCACCAGCAGCGAGATGATGCCCACCGCGTGTGAGGGCAGGAAGGTGACGAAGGGGAAGAAGAAGCCGGTGACATTCGTCAGCAGAGTGGTCACGAGGAACAGGCCGGTCCAGCCGTCGAGCCGCCGTCCGGAGACGAGACCGCCTGCCACGACGAGCCCCGCGAAGATGCCGACCAAGCTCAGCAGGACGTGAATGAGCGTGAACGGCGCGATCCCGAAGATCATGGCCACTTCCTCCTGTCCTTGCCCGTTGTAGGCTCGTTCGACTGCTGCGATGTCAATCTTCTTCATCTTGCGCATCGCCGCCATAGCGCGCTGGCCTTGCTCCGAGGCTTGATCCGAGATCAGCTCGACCAGCCGGGTGGGCACCACTTGCCAGGAGCGGACACCCGCGCCGCCCGGAGCATCCAGCTCCACGCCGAGTCGTCGTCGTAGCTCGCAACTGGCGGCTGGGGCGACGGGAGCACGCCGCTTTTCCATTCGAGGCTATGGAGGATGTCAGAGAGGTCGAAGCCGGAATCCAGATACACCAGCCGGTCGACGCGGTCGGGGTAACGAGCAGCCAGGTGGTTGCTCGCTTCCCGCCGAACTGGTCTCGATCTGGTGAGGAAGCACTCTGTGGGAGGCTAGCGGGGCCGGGCTCAGCTTTGCAACGTTGCCCGACCCTTGTTACGGACAGCGGCGCTCACTGGTTGGAATGAATCCAGAGCCAGCCCCGCTGGCGGCCGCTGAAATCGTCCATTTCCTCGTCCACGACCGCCGCGATCTCGGTCCAGCTGGAGTAGGGCTCGTCGGGCTCTTCCGGGAGCCGTCCCAGGTCACGTCCGCGCTCGGATCCTGCTCGTCCTCCAGGAAGTGCCGGACCAGTCGGCCGCGATCCACCCGCACCAGCTCGGCATAGCCGATCGCATCGTTGTAGCCGATGTACACCAGATCGCCGCCGTCCGCGAGATTCAGTCGTCTACCGTGCGCGCTGCCAGCCCGCCTGACACCTCCTCGAAGACGGTCCAGGGGCCCGAGGCGAAGACGTAGACCGCCAGCCCCTTCCAGGTTTCGTTGTCCAGGGCGAGATCGATGGCGTCGTGCTCGGCGACTTCCTGCGGGGGACCAAGCTCAGGAGCGCCGAGCCAGGTGCTGTAGCGCGACATCGCGTCCGCGAGCGGCCGGCGCAACCTGAGGTAGCTGGGATTCATGACATCATCCCGTTCTCACGGGACGGTGAACTGTCGCACCATTCCGTGAGCGACGTGCGGTTTTCCATCCCCGGAGTCGGGAACGAAGCAGAGAAGGGCGTACTCGCCGGGTGTGAACTCCGCCATGATGAAGTTGACCTGGCCACGCTGGAGCGCCATCGTGCCGCCGAACGTTTTGCCCGGCGGGGGGGTGTCCTGGCGTTTGAGCCACGCCAGTACGTCGTCCGCCGTCTTGCCGGGCGCGAGGCGGACGAAGATCGCCTCGTGCGGCTGGGGTCCGATGTTCTCCACCCGGATGGTCTTACGGCCTCGGGTGAGCCACGGGGTGAATGCGAAGTCGTAGTCTTCCAGGGTGAGTCGCACATCGGCCTGGGGCTCGGGCAGGATCGGCGCATCGCCCGGGACCACGGCGAGCCCCCGCAACATTCCCTTGGCCAGGTGCGGAACGCCATCCGGCGAGGACACGAAGCACAGCATCGCGTACGATCCCGGTGCAAGCCGAACCAGCACCTCGCTCGGCCCGCCCGGTACCGGCTCGTTCGGACCGCCCATGAAGGTGACCCAGGAGGGGAGACGGTTGCTCGCGGTGAGGCTGTCGCCCAGCTCCCGGATCGTGTGCCCCCGCTCGAGCCGGGCGAGCTGCATGTGGTGTCGCTCTCGTCCCTCGTTGGTCAGGAGAATCCGGGTCAACCCGGCCATGATTGTATCCGGTGCCCGAAACGAGAAGTCGCGAGCGGCCACGCTCACGACTGGCGCGTCAGTGGTGCGGGTCCGGGCCGGGAGGTCGGAGCATGCGGCGACAGGGATGAGGAGCAGCGCGCTCCAACGGTACGTTGAGGATTGGTGACTCATGGCGTTCACGCGAGCGGGTGGCAGTGGGGTTTTCGGTTGCCCTGGCACAAGCGTACCGATTCCACCTTGCCGCCCCCATCGGCCGCGGGGCGCGGGAGATGCCATCTTGCCGCGCGCGGTAGTGTCAGCCGCAGGACTACGGGCGGTCCAGCATGATCTCGAGTGCGCGGGCCATGTGGAGACGGGTGGTGTCCAGCAGCGGCACCTCGACGTCGGACTGACGCACCAAAAGCGGGAGCTCGGTCCCCTCCAGCGCTGCCGGGCGGCGGCCGCCGCCGAGTCCACCATACTCAGGAGCGGAATCGGCGAGAGCCGGGCCAGATCGTCGAACACGAAGTGCCGCGTATTCCACGCCAGCAAACCGAACTCCGCGTCTGCCCGGGCCAGCCGCTCGACCTCGGCGAGCAGATAGTGAGCGAGCTCTGCGAGCTGCCCCGCTCCCACCAACGACAGCATGTGGGTCATGTCGATGCTGTTGATGAGCAGCGGCGGATAGTGCCCGTCGCCCGTCGCCGCCCGGTACTATGCGATCAGCGACTGGTAGTCGTCGACGAGAGAGCCCGGCGCGATGCCGCCGATGATGCCGAGGCGCTTCATGTCGGCTAGCGGTAGCCGGTGGCGTCGGCTGGCCTGCCCGCCTCCTCCACCTCGCGCAAGTAGCGCCACGCATCGGGCCGCGAGCCGTCGACATCGGTGAAGCCGTAGACTTTCGCGAGGTCGCCACTGGAGAGCGACTGGCCATTCCACCGCGACCGATCCGGATCGGCCGCGAGGGCCGCGATCGCCCGCCCGACGAAGCGCGGCGTCTCCGAGATCACGAAATGCGGAACCTTCGCCGTGGCATCCATCCAGTTGGCCTCGGTCACCCCGAACACTTCCAGCATCATCTCCGACCGCAGCCAGCCCGGTGTGATGGACACCGCGGTGGCGCCATGCGGCGCGAGATCCTTGGCATGAGCCCATGCCATACGGGTGACCGCCACCTTCGCGAGGTCGTAGAACGGATTGATTCGGTAGTGCACCGCGTTGTACTCCTCGGTGCCGTCGGTCACCTCGACCAACAGACCGCCGGGTCGCTCGATCAGGAGCGGCAGCGCGAAATGCGCCGTGATGAGGTGGGTATCCACCGCGAGGTGAAGCAGGCGGAGACCGTTCCCGAGGTCGTGCTTCCAGACCGGCGTGTTCCATTCCTTGAGATTCTCGCCGCCCCAGATGTCGTTGACTAGGATGTCGAGACGCCCCTGCTCGCTTCGGATCCGCGACACCAGCGCCTCCACCTCGGCTGGGACTAGGTGATCGACCCTCACTGCGATGCCCTTGCCGCCTGCCGCCGCGACCAACTCCACCGTTTCCTCGATGGTTTCCGGACGGTTGTATTCCGATGCATGGCCGCGGGTCGTCCGACCGGTCAGGTACACGGTTGCCCCTGCCGCGCCCAACTCCATCGCGATCCCTCGCCCCGCGCCGCGGGTCCCGCCGGCGACCAGGGCAACCCTTCCCTCGAGCACTATGCCGTCTCCGGATTAGAAAGTCTCATCGCCATTGTCACCCTTGACGGCCAAGTAATGCCGTTCTATTGTGTCGCGCGCCTTACGGGCGGCTCCCTTCTCAGGATGATTGGCGTCACTTGGCTGGGGGATTTCGTGCGTAAGGTGTCGAGAACGTTCTCGGTTTACGGATCGCCGTCTCGTAAGGGGCGGCGATCTTCTTGGGCCGCACTGCCCCCAGACCCGAATAAATACCGTAGATAGAGCCGTCGCGGCTGCGGTCTAGGCCGCGCCGGCCATAGCCCGCCGGCGGAGCGGAGGTGCGCCAGCGTCGCCTGCAGAAGTGAGCGAAGTCCACTGATGGGCGGCGGACCCGGTCGGCCGGCGTTGCTGAACGCGACTGCTATGCTTGCTCTTGGAAGATAGACCGATAGAGGGAAGGGAAAGCCGCCTCGCTACCCGGCGACCTTTCCGACGGTTTCCCAGGTCCGCGTGGTCTGTTCCTTTCCGAAGGTTTTCTCGATCAAGGTCATGAAAACCGCCCCTTTCGGGCTCGGCACGTACGCACTAAGGATCTCCCGTCCACGCGTCACGAGGATGCGGGCGCCGTCAAGCTCGATGGGCAGGGAGAGCGCGGCCCGGGGTTTGTCACGCAGGAAGGTGACGATTCGCTTCGTTCCCGGCTCGAGCTGGAACGCCCGGTACGGGTCGGACGCGAGCAGCTCGCGCAGATAGTCGACGGGGCGCACGATGGTGAGAAACGCGTGCCCCAGGCGGTCGCTCATCGCGGCCTCGGCCCGTCGCTGAAGCGACGCGTCCGACGACCGGGGCGCCGTGAACACGACGTTTCCGCTCGAGAGCACCGTCGTCACGTCGGTAAAACCCGCCGCCGCGAACGCGCTCCGCAGTCGGGACATCTTCGCGTTCATCGGGCTTACGCCGCGGAGCAATGCTGCATAGCGTGGCATCGGGGCTCCTTGCGTGGGCCGGGCTCACCGTGACGTGAGGAGCCGCAACACCCGCGGCCACTCTTCCGGGGGAAGCTTGCTCGCCCAGGTCATTGCCATCCAGGGATGCGCCTTGTAGTACGGCCCGCGCGTCGGGATTCCGCCCAGCTCGACGCAGTAGTAGCACTTCCGAAACAGATAGACGCCGCGTTCTCCCACGAAGAGCCGCGGGGCGTCACCCCACGGGCCGCTCGCGGACTGGGTCTCGGGATACTGGACCACGATCTCG
>DASSUE010000397.1:0-5990 GCA_035707305.1 Gemmatimonadales bacterium | reverse complement strand
CCGGTCAACTCCAGGGTGCCGACCACGAAATCTTCGTATTTGGCGTGCCCGTTGATGCCTTCGCAGAGATTGACGATGACGTCGGCTTTGCGGGCCCGGGACAGCCAGCGGAACTCTCCCAGCCTGACCGGGATGAGCTCGACCTCGTAGCCCCGGCGCCGGAGCGATGTGCGGACCTCGTGCACGTTGCTCAGCACCGCGGCGACGTCCTGCGGGCTCCACTCCGAACTGCCGGCGTCATAGATGATCGCTGCTCTCATGAGGCGACCTCTGCCAGGAGGGAACGGCCGCTGATCCGACGCCAGGCGATGTCCGCCACGGTGCAGATCAGCTCGTCGTACGACATCCCGGCCGCCGCGGCGGCCTTCGGAAAGCAGGAGTTGTCCCGCGGATCCGGCAGGATGCCGGGCAGCGGGTTCAACTCCACGACCATGGGACGGCCGGCGGCGTCGCAACGGAGGTCCACGCGGCACCAATCCCGGCAGTCCAGTGCATTGTATGCCCCCAGCGCGGCGGTTCGGATCTGCTCGGCGAGCGTCTCGGGGATATCCGCGGGGCACTCGAAGATGTCCAACGGTCGCTGGGGCGTGTCCCAGACCCACTTGGCCTCGTAGCCGTAGATCGGGGGCGCGCCAGGCGGCAGGGTATCGAACTGCATGCCGACGATCGGCAAACAGCGGGCCTCGTCGCCGTTGCCGAGGATGGCCACGGTGAACTCCCGGCCTGGCAGATAGGTCTCCATCAGCACCGGCTCGCGGTACGTGGCGAGGAGGTACTCGACCTGCGCCACGAGCTCGGGGCGGTTGCGGCAGAGACTCTTGCTGGTCACGCCCTTTCCGGATCCCTCGAATGCCGGCTTCACGAACAGCGGAAACGGCAAGCGCGTGGCCCGCGCATCCGCAACGGTTCGCGCGAGGCGGAACGCCGCCGTGGGAACGCCATTGCGCTCGAGAATCTCCTTGGTGCGCGCCTTGTGCAGGCAGAGACCCAGCGTCAGCGGATCCGATGCGTGACACGGCACGCCCAGGAATTCACAGATGGCCGGGACGTGGCTTTCGCGGTTGGGACCGAACAGCCCCTCGGCGATGTTGAAAACGAAATCCGGCCGGTAGTCGAGCAGCCGCTGAGGGAAATCCTGGTCGGCCTCGAGGTGGATCACTTCGCCGAGCGTGCCCAACGCCTGCGCGACGGCCGCGATCGTGGCCGGATCATCCCATTCGATATAGAGGTCTGGCTGAGCGAGGTCGGGGCGGAGAGCCCGACTGGGAGGTTCGTCTGCTGAGGGGGAGTCCGTCGCCGCTCCGACACCGGCCGGAGCCTCTGGCTTCACGTTGTAGGCGAGTCCGATTCTTATTGGCAGAGTCACCCTCTACAAAAAAGGCCGTCCACCAGAGACGAGCCGCGCGTGAGCATCCTGTCGAACTAAACTAAGAAAAATCTTCCGCGCGCACAATAGTTTTTTTGATACCTACACCTTGTGATAGCCGACGCGACCGGCATCGGTACCGTCGTTCGCTCGAAACACTTCGAAGTCGGCGAAGAGTGCGGGCGCTTCCTTCGCGAGGAGCGCGAAGCAGGCAAGCGCCATGCGACGGATTTCCAGCTCCGCACCTTCGCCCAGTCGCAACTCGAGCATGGTGCGCCACGCCCGCACGTTCGCGCTCACCACGATCTTCACCTCGGTGGCATTCGGCAGAACGCTTCGCGCCGCTTCGCGCGCCATCTTTCGCCGATGGGTCCGTTCCGCGATGTGGCCGTACTTCTCCATCAGCCGCTCCACCGCCGCCACGTAGCTCGCCTGGGCCGCCTGCACCTGCGCGAGCCATGCCACTTCGAGCGCGGGATCGCCCTGGATCGCCGGCGGCATTACGAACGCGGCGTCCGACTCGTCCACGTAGCGCTGCGACAGCTGCGAGTATCCGAACCCGGCCCGGTGCCGGACCAGCTCGTGGCTGCAGGACCGGGAGATGCCTTCGATGAGCACGACGTAGACCGAGTGCTCGAACACCGACCCGTGCCCTTGGCGGAGGATATTCTGCAAATACTCTGCCGTAGTGCGCCCCGCGGGGTTCTTTTGGCTCATATAGCAGAGCCGTCCGGCATATTCGGCCAGTCGCTCGCCGTCGGTGGAGTCGCCCTTCCAGGCCACCGACAGGTGTGCGGGCTCGACGAACTGAGGCCGGGCGAGAAGCGTCACGGTCGGGGTTCGGATGATGTGCATGGGCGTTGGGTTCGTGGGGCGGTAGGCCTAACCGTCCGCCAGTGTCAGCCGCAGAGTGGCGTACCCTCCGGTACGTTCGATCTCGCGAAGGGCACGCTCGACATCCGGGGGCAGTCGCGCCGCAGCGGCGCCGACTTTGAGTCGCGAGAGCGGCGGCTCGCCGGACGGAAGGATAACGCCGGGGTTGAAAATTCCGAGGGGATCAAAGCTGCGCTTGACCTCGTGGAACAGCGAGACGATCTCTTCACCGTACGCTCGCTGGAGCAAGCCTGCCCGGAGCCGGCCGGCGCCGTGCTCGCCCGACGGCACCCCGCCGAGTGCAATCACCGCATCGGTCGCGCGGGCGTAGAGCTCGCGGAGCCGCTTCTGCCATCCCCGCCGGGTCGTGTCGGCCAGCGCGTTCGCGTGGACGTTGCCGTCGCCCGCGTGTCCAAACAGGACGACAGGGATGTCGCAGTCCGCAGCCGCCTGGCGCAGCGCTGCGACGTACTCGCCCAGGCGCTCAACCGGGACGCATCCATCCTCGATCACTTGCAAAGAGCGGCGCTCCGGCGGCAGACGGGCCAGGATCGGGCTCGCCGCGTGGCGAATCCGCCAGAGCTGCTCGGTACCGGCGCCGCTCAAAGCGGCGTCGACGGCGACCGCGCGTGGGCGAGCAGCGCGGACCGCCGCGTCCGCCGCCCGGCGCAACGCCGCTTCGCTCTCGGCCTCGATTTCCACCAGCAGTACCGCCTCGGTGTGCGGGAGCGGAAGGTTCGGTTCGGCGGACCGCACCACGTCGAGAAACGTGCGGTCGAGGAGCTCGATCGCCGAGACCTCGAGAGCCCTAAGGTCGGCGACGAGGGCAGGCAGCTCCGCATAGTCGCCGAGAAGAACCCGGACTCCCGCTCGGCACCGCGGCACCACGTCCAGTCGCCATTCCACCGCCGTCACGATGCCGAGAGTGCCTTCCGCGCCGATCACGAGATCGAGCGCATCCCCCGACGCCGCAAATTCGTCGAGCGCGTAACCGAAAGAGTTCTTCCGCAGTTTGGGCCAGCGGGCGAGGGTGGCAGCAGGTGGCCGCAGGCGGGAATAGAGCGACGCGAGCGAGAGGTCGCCCCACCTCCCGGGCTCCCCGCGCCCCAGCCGGAGCATCTTCCCTTCGCTGGTCACCATCTCCACGGACTGTGCCCAGCGCCGTACGGAGCCATACCGCACCGAGCGAGCCCCGGCGGCATTGGTTCCGATGACACCGCCCGCGGTGGCCCAGGTCTGACTCGACGGATCGGGCGGCAGGCGAAGCGTGTGCCGGGCGGCCTCTTGCGCGAGCTCGCCCAGCGGAGCGCCGGCTGGCATCCGGGCGCGGCGCGCCCGCGGGTCGACCTCGAGCCTCTGGCCAGTCGCCGCGGTGAGATCCACGACCACGCCTGCGCCCACGTTCGCGCCGCTCATCGCACTCCCCGCGCCCCGCGGCACCAGAGGGATCTCATGCTCCGCGGCCCAACGGACCAGCGCGACGACGTCGTCGTGATTGGCGGGCAGGCATACGGCGCGGGGTATGATGCGGTAGACACCCGCGCCCTCGGCATAGGCAGCGCGGGCCCGCCGATCGGTGCGGAACGTGCCCTTGATCGTCGGTGTGGCGGGCATGGGGTAAGCTAGGGCGACGCTCCCTTGCCAAGCAAAGGGTGGCCGACGAGGTTACCGAGCCTATGGCCGAGTTGCCGCGTGCCCAGCTCATCCATATCGACGTGGACCGTCGGCTGGGGCACGAATGGGACGAGTGGGACGGCAAGCCGCTGCCCAATCAGGGGAATTTCGACTCACCACCCCGTCTCTTCTTCGCCTGGTCGGCCATTACGCTGGCCGCCGCCGGCCTCTTCTCCGCTTTCCTTATCTATGTCCTCAGTCCTCGGCTGGGCCTGCTGTACCCCGGATTGCCACCCGGTCTCTGGTGGATCTGGGGCGTGGGCGGCCTGGTGCTGGGCGGCTGGTGGCTGCTGCTGGTGGTGGGCTACTCGCTGAACCGGTCCCTGCTTCCCGAACGGTTGGCCGAACGAGGTCCCTTGCTGGGGTTGATGCGGTTCACCTCGGGCGTGGCTGCCCGATTCGGGCGCCGCGACTGGGTGGAGAACGCGGCGGTGAAGGTGTACAACACGCTCGCCTCGGCTCGGGGCCGGAAAGTGGGCACGGGTGAGCTGCTTCTGCTCATCCCGCGCTGCCTCTCCAAAGAGACGCTCGACGGTGTGTTGGGTATCGCGGGGAAATACGGCGTGCCGGTGTTCGTGGCCACCCGGGGTCAGCTGGCCCGCCGCGTGATCCGCGAGCGCCGGCCGCGCGCCGTCGTGGCGGTTGCCTGCGAGCGAGACATGGTCACCGGCCTCCACGACGTGGCCGGCAAGGTGCCCGTGCTCGGACTCACTATGACGCTGCCCGCAGGTCCCTGCAAAGACGCCCGGCTCAACCTCGGTCAGCTGGAGGACTGGGTCCGGGCGTACGTCCTCTGAACGCCGCAGCCTACCGCAGCTGACCCTCGTATCGTCGCGCAAGCTCGGCGAGCACCGAGTCCACCCGCTGCGCCACCGGATGCTCGGCCGCCACCGGCCGCTCCAACTCGCGCTCCGGCAGCGACGGGTCGACCATCCTCCGGAACACCGTCTCCACTCTCAGCTCGCTCTGGCGCACCCGCGCGGGCTCCACCCATCCCCGCACGCGCACGATCCCGCTTCCCACCGGTCGCTTCGACGTGGGCCGGCCGGTTTCGGCGTCAAACCAGGGGGTTTCGACGTACCCGTCACGCGGCTCGACGCGCGTCACGGGGATGGAGTCGGCCCGGAGCGCTTCCGCCAGCAGTTGCGTCGCCTCGGCCCGGCTCAGCGCGACGTCCGCGTGCCGGGCTTCGGGGAATGGGTCGAAGCTCGGGCGCGCCGTCGCAAGCTGACAAGCCGCGATCGCGGCCAGCAACATCACAGCGGGCCGGGCGGGCACCGGATCAGTGGTCGTGCGGCTGGGTCCCGGGTGGATGACTGTGAGGCTTGGGGGCCGGGTGAATATTCGGTCGTGGCCGACCGGTGTCGGTGCTCGTCCGGCTCGAATCCATGGTGCCGGCGGTGACCGGCGTGTCGGCAACCTCCGCGGCAGGAGCGTGCTCGTGCTCCTGGCCGGGGGCATGCTCGTGTTGCGTGGCGCGGGTCGTAAGGATGCTGCTCAACGTACTGTCCGCGATGCCCGCGGCATGCTCGAACACCAGCTGGCCGCCGTGATGGCCGGTGTACGACAGCGAGACCAACCCGCCAAGCGCTACCAGGAGTGCGAGCGCACGCTCCCCGCCGCCCATCTTCCCCTCCCGCAGGAGCCGCCAGAGCGCAACCACGGCGAAGGTGCCCAGTGTGATATACGCCAGCTTCTCATGATGCTCCATCAGCTCGTGCGCGGGGCCGCCGTGCGCGACTGTCTCCTCGGCCTGCCGTCCGGCGAGTACCGCCCCGGCGGCCCCCAGCGTGCCGGCGAGCAATAGCGCGAAGCCGGTCCGGCGCAGCGTGTCCTTTTTCAGCGCGATCGCGGCGATTTCGAATATCACCGCCACCGAGAGCAGCGCGACCGGAAACGCCGTGAGCAGAGCATGGGTGCGGGCCCAATCGTAGCCGAACATCGGAGCTCCGAATCGAGGGTTAGGTGAACCGCCTGAGCGGCATACCACCGCTCACACCGCAGGCGCCGGCGGGTCGACGGCGTAATCATAAAACCCCTTTCCGTTCTTCCGCCCATGCCTTCCGGCCGTCACCAT
>DASSUE010000396.1:0-5919 GCA_035707305.1 Gemmatimonadales bacterium | reverse complement strand
CCGTTGCAGCCGTCCTCGTAGTAGCTGTTGGTCTGCGGCGCGAGCCACCAGCCGCGGACCACGCCCTGGATCTGGACATTTCCGTTGGAGACCTGGGTGTAGAAGCTTCGCAGACTGTACGGCCGGTCGGCGGGCAAGTCGTCGAACAGGAGTGACTGGTAGCGGGAGAGCGGAAACGGCTCGCCCACGTTGGATGGCCGAACCAGGAGCACCGGCACCCTGAACGTACCCCGCAGTCTCGTGACCGCGAACCCGGGCACGGCCGGCGCGTTCAATCGACCCAGCGCACCGACCCTGAGGAGTGCACGCCGCTGGTCGCGTACCGGTGTCGCCCGGTTGCGCCATGCCCCCGTGCTGCGGAAATCGAGACCCCGCACCTCGAACCGGCCGGTTTCTCCGCGCGGATATTGAGCCTTGGCTGTGCTGGCAAGGACGAGGAGCAACGTCGCTGCGAGACCCGGGCACACGCGGAGGCGGAACACTCGGCAGCGCTCGATGCGTGACGGAGGTGCGCGAAAGATGCGCCGGTCGCGATGAGCCGCGCAAACCGCGCGTCAGCTCATTTGCTTCGCGATCTCTGGCGCCGGGGCGATCTGGAAACGGAAATGCTGTTCGACCAGCTGGCGCACCTTCTCTCCCCGGCGAACGGCGGGCTTGAAGTGCATCTGGTTCAGCGCGTCGCGGACCGAGCTGGTGAACATGGGGTGCGAGCTGGTGAGGAACCGGACCGACGTCGAGTCCACCAGACCCGTGGTGTCCACCACGAAGGTGGCGAACACGACCCCCTCAGCGCCCTGGGCCAGCAACTCGGGGGGGTACAGCGGCGCGGCGCTCCATTCGTGGCGCTCGACTTCTTCGTCGACCTCGAGCACGCTGAACGCCGTGTCGGGGCGGATGTCGGCCACGGTCAGCCCAATGGGGAGTTGGCCCCGCGCCCCGGTTTCGTCCTTGCCGCGGGCACGGGCGCCATGGGCCGGGGGCTGGCTGCTCCAGCCTTCACCCGGCTTCGTGAGGACCGGCCCGTTATGGATGTCCCCGCCTTCCCGCGCCCACTGAATCGTCTCCATCTGATAGGTCCGGACGTCCACCTTGTCCGGAGGCAGGAGGAAGAACACCCGCGCCTCCCGCTCATCGACCGGCAGCTGCCGGCCGCCCTCCGTGGCGGCGACGGCGCCCCAGATCAAGCCTGCGTGCGCCAGGACGCTCAGGCAGGCGCACTCAGCCGTCTGGAAGAAGCTGCGATTCGATTCGAGAAGCGTGATGCGCATGCGGTTGTCCGGAGATCCGGAAGACGAAACCGGCTTCTACATATATGACGCCGGACCGCGCACCGGCAAGACAGGCCGCCCGAGGTGGCAGGATGGAACGAGCAGGGCTGGCTGCAAGATCCTTCACGGGAGCGGTCGGACCGCTCAGAGGATCCGCAGCCCGAATGCGCTCCGCACCAGGCCTACGGCAAGCTCGGCTGTGCGGTTGTAGTGGTCG
Organism: Gemmatimonadales bacterium; assembly: GCA_035707305.1. Taxonomy (GTDB): domain Bacteria; phylum Gemmatimonadota; class Gemmatimonadetes; order Gemmatimonadales; family GWC2-71-9; genus DASQPE01. The sequence goes on along the minus strand of DASSUE010000396.1, from coordinate 4,434 downwards.
AGGACCGGGTTGATCTCCACGATGTCCATCGACACCACCCTGCCGGTATCCGCCAGGAGCTCCATCGCCAGGTGTGCCTCCCGATAGGTGGCGCCACCGCGCACCGGGGTCCCTACGCCCGGTGCCTCGCCGGGATCGATCCAGTCTATGTCGAGCGAAACGTGGATCCCGTCCGTGTCCTTTCCCGCGAGGGTGAGGGCATCTTCCATGACGGCTTTGAGGCCTCGCTCGTCCACCTCCCGCATCGTGAACACCCGGACACCGAAGCGCCGGGCGTGCTCGCGTTCCGCGGGATCGAGATCCCGAATCCCTACCAGCGCGACGTTGCCGGGCTGGATCGCGGGTGCGGGGCAGGCGATGCGCGCCATCCCCATGTCGCCATGCCCCAGCAGGTGCGCCACCGGCATTCCGTGCACGTTCCCGCTCAGCGTGCTGTCGGGAGTGTTGAGATCGCCGTGGGCATCGAGCCAGAGCAGACCCAGCCGGTGTCGGCGCTCCGCCAGGGCGGTGGAGACCCCGGCCACCGAACCCGCGCCGAGCGAGTGATCGCCGCCCAGCACGAGCGGAGCGAACCCGTCCCGAATCGCCTGTGCAGTGGCCTGGGCGAGATCCCGGCAGACCTCGGTGATGGTGGGGAGGTAGCCGAGCGGCTGGGAAATCCCCGCGATGGAAGCCCGATCGGGGATCCGGAGGTTGCCGATATCCTCGACCTCGTGGCCCAGCTCGCGGAGCCGGTTCGCCAGCTGCGCGATGCGCAGCGTGGATGGTCCCATGTCCACCCCGCGGCGGCTGGCGCCGAGGTCGAGCGGCACCCCGATCATTCGGATCTTCACGGCCCCGAATATACCGTCAGAAGCGGGTCACCCGGCTCACGACTAGTGCCCAACCGCCTGCCTGAACGTCGGTCGCGAAGCGCCGAGCCAGATCGAGGCTGAGCGATCCGCCCTCGGCAGTGCGGCTCGGGCCGAGACGGAGGCCCACGCCCGCATCGGTCCCGGTCCGGCGGCGCGAGCCGCTGTACCACGCCCCGCCGTGGTCCACGAATCCGGCGAGTCCGATGCCCATCACGTTCCAGAGGTCCTCCACCGCGGTGAATCGATACTCGGCGGTGAAGTTGATCATCCGGTCTCCGGTGAACGCGTGGGCGTAGAAGGCGCGCGGCCCACGGCCGAGACCGAGGTCGAACTCTTCCCCGGGTACCGCATTCTCCTGCCACCCTGCCTGGCCGAACAGCGTCAGCGAATGGCGGCGGGCAGGCTGTATCAGCCAGGTGGCGCCGAGCCGGACGGTGCCGGAGTCCAGCCCTTCCCCGCTCACGAGCCCGGTTGCCTGGGCGCGAACGGCGGCGAACCCGCCGGGCAGTCGTGCGCCAGCCAGCGCGTTGACCTGAAGCCCGAGGCCGTCACGGTCGTACCCGAACGCCGAGGGAGCGGCGTAGGCACCGAGCAGCAGTCCTTCACTGAGATCGATGTCCTCCTCGCGGAGGAAGCTCCTGAAGTTTCGAACCACGGTGAACGAGGACCGGTTGACCCAGAGATACGGGCCCACCGCCGCGGTTACGGTCCGGGGGAATTCGACCGAGCCGACGCTGGTGCGGTCGAGAAAGTCGTCCCGGCGGAGCTGGCCCAGCAGTCCGATTCGCACGAATCCCCGCGACGAAGCGACCACCGCGCGGGCCGGATCCGCGCGCAGCAGGGCATATCGCCGCCGCAACACCACCGACGCGCTCCGCTCTCCTTCGAAGAAGCGGAGCACGTCGCCGTCGAAGTCCAGGGCGGCAACGCTCGCGCCCGAGCGGGACGCGAGGCTCAAGAACGGCTGGCCGATCCCGAAGCTGAGCGAGCGGCCGTCCGAGCGGTCCTGGATCCCGACCTGCAGAAACACTTTTCCGGCGAAGGCACGGGGCTGCCGGAAAATCGCGGTGAGGGTGTTCCGGTCGGGATGGTCGGAATAGGTCAGCGATCCATAGGCCGCGTTGCCGAAGAGGTTGAGCTCTTCGAGCCCAAGGGCCCACGCCGTTTGCGAGCCGACACGGCTGAAGTCGATCGTCGGCCGGATGCTCCAGCCGTCCTTCGTGGTCACCCGGAGCACCAGCCCCGAATCGGTTCGCATGCTGTCGATGAGCACTCGGCGAAACACGCCCAACGCGCGGAGATTCCGCGCGGTCTCCTCTACCCGGGCCGAATCGAACGGCTCCCCCGCCCGGAACAGGATTTCCCGCTCGACCACGCGCCGCCGCGTCGTGATGTGCAGTGCGTTGGCGGCCCGGGTCCACCAGCCGACTTCCTCGTCTTCACCGAACACGCCGTGCCGTTCGATGATGACGCCGCGTATGATTAGGGCGCTGTCACCCGGCGCGGCAGCCGGGGTTTGCGCCGCGGCCGTTGACAGTGGCAGGAGCGCCGCGGCACACCCCACGATCCAGCGCCTCACGCGCTCGCCTCGATCTCCGCCGCCACGTCCGCCACGCTGTTCAGAACCCGGTCGGGAACGATGCCGCTGGTGGCGAGAGCGTCCTCCCGGAACTTCCCGGTCCGCACCAGCCAGCCGGCGTGGCCCGCCAGCTGCGCCCCGCGAGTGTCCGACCAGAGGTCGTCCCCCACCATCGCGATGGTGCCATCGCCGTCGGCCAGGCCGGCTCCGGCCGCCCGGAAGAACGCCGTACTCGGCTTTCCCGCCAGCACGGCGTCTCGGCCTGCCGCATACTCGATCGCCGCGACGAACGGGCCGGCGTCGAGTGCGAGACGGTCGCCCCGCTGGAAGTAGCGATCCCGCGACAGCGCGACGAGGAGTGCTCCGCCCAGCACGGAGTCGAACGCTTCCTGAAGCAGATCGTAACTCCACTCCGCGCCGAGATCACCGATCAAGACCGCGTCCGGCCGCGGGACCGCCGGACGGTCGCTCACCCCGCCCGCGAACGTGAACGCACCCAGGTCCGTGAGGGCCGGGCGAGGAGTGAAAGGCGCGATGATGCGGCAATCGCGCGCCGCCAGGAGCGTCCGGGCGGCCACCATCGGGGTGTGGATCTCGTCCGGCGCCGTCTGGATCCCGAACGTGCGGAGTTGCTCAGAGAGGGCCGCGCGGGACCGGCTGGTCGTGTTGCTCACGAACCGGAACGGCACCCGGCGCTTCCGGAGACGGTCGATTGTCGCAGCCGCGCCCGGCACCGCCTCCGAGCCCACATAGAGGGTGCCGTCGAGATCGAACAGATACGCACTGGGGTCCGGTGGCATGGGGCGTGCGTTGGCGCTTTCTTTCAGTGGAGGTTGCCATGCTCAGAACGCTCGCCATCGTCGCCGCAGCCGGCGCCCTGCTTCCGGCTCGCCCCCCGGCCCCGCCCGCCTACCCGTTCAAGGTGGGCGAGACCCTGCGCTATACGGCCTCGCTCGGCTACTTCCCGATCGGAGAGGCGTCGCTCTCGGTTACCGGCACCGCCCGCGAGCGAGGGGCCGAGACGTTCGTGTTCGCGGCGACCGGCGAGGGCGGTCCGCCTGGCCTCGGGGTGAGCTACCAGATGACCTCCTGGGTGGGCACCGAGAAGTTCACATCGCGACGGTTCTACCGCCGCATAACCCAGGCCGGGCGCACCACCGACCAGCGGTTCATCATCATCCCCGACTCCGGCCGGGTGCGTCAGGAGGGCCGTCCCGAGGTCTGGGGCACCGCGGCGGAACCGCTCGATGAGCTGGCGTTCCTCTATTTCCTCCGTACCGTGCCGCTCCAGGTAGGCCGGTCCTATGCCTGGTCCCGATACTTTCACACCGGCTACAACCCGGTGCGCGTGACCGTGGTCGGGCGGGAGACGCTCAACCTGCCCAATGGCGTACAGGTCCCTTGTCTGGCCTTGAACCTGACCGCCCGGGACGCGAGCACGCAGGTGTGGTTGAGTGACGACGCGCGCCGCCTGCCCGTGCAGCTGCGCGGTAAGCTCGGCTTCGGAGAGGTGACCCTGCGTTTGACGGGAATGACGGGCGCCGCTCAGTAGCGCCCGAGGTAGTTGTCGATTTCCCAGCGGCTCACCTGCAGGTTGTACTGCAGCACTTCCTCCCGCTTCGCCTCCAGGAATCGCTCGGTCAGGTGCTCGCCCAGCGCCGCCTTGATCACGTCGTCCTTCTCGAAGTACTCCAGGGCTTCGTGGAGGTCGCGGGGCAGCTCGTCGATCCGATACTTTCGCCGGTCCCGGTAACTCATTCGGAAGATGTTCCGGTTTACCGGCTCGCGTGCCGGGAGCTTGTCCTCCACGCCGTGAAGCCCGGCCGCCAGCTGCACGGTGAGCGCGAGATAGGGATTGGCTGACGGGTCGGGCATCCGCAGTTCGCACCGGGTGCCGAGGCCACGGCGGTCGGGGATTCGTACCAGGGGCGAGCGGTTTCGCTGCGACCAGGCGACGTTCACCGGCGCTTCGTACCCCGGCACCAGGCGCTTGTAGCTGTT
>DASSUE010000395.1:0-8602 GCA_035707305.1 Gemmatimonadales bacterium | reverse complement strand
GGTCCGATGCTCAATCGATGGATCTCTGGGTATCTTCCCCGCTCCCCCTATTCGCCGGAGCCCGCCCTGACCGTGGAAAGCCCTCGCCCCGTTGCGTCCCGCACCGAGGCCCCGGCAAACGACCAGCTCGCGTGGCGGGCGATCAACGCCATCCGGACGCTCAGCATGGACGCGGTCGAGGCGGCCCAGTCGGGGCACCCCGGCACACCGATGGCGCTCGCGCCTGCGGCCTGGGTGCTCTGGGCCCGCTTCCTCCGGCACGATCCCGCCGATCCAGCCTGGCCGGACCGGGACCGGTTCGTGTTGTCCTGCGGGCATGCGTCCATGCTGCAGTACGCGTTGCTACACCTGAGCGGCTACGACCTTCCGCTGGAGGAGATCCAGCGGTTCCGCCAGTGGGGTTCGCGCACCCCGGGCCATCCGGAGCGAGGACACACACCCGGAGTCGAGACCACGACCGGCCCGCTGGGACAAGGCGTCGGGAACGCGGTCGGGATGGCGATCGCCGAGCGAATTCTGGCCGACCAGTTCAACCGGCCCGGGCTCGACATCGTGGATCATCGGGTGTGGGCGTTCGTGAGCGATGGGGACTTGATGGAAGGCGTGGGGAGCGAGGCGGCGTCGCTGGCCGGGCATCTCCAGCTGGGCAAGCTCAACCTCATCTACGACGACAACCACATCACGATCGACGGCGATACCGCGCTCACGTTCTCCGAGGATGTCGGCGCTCGCTTCGAGGCCTACGGCTGGCACGTGGTACGGGTCGCCGGCGAGGGTAACGATCTCGCGGCGATCACCGCGGCCCTGGAGAGCGCACACGAGCGGCGCGACCGCCCGTCTCTCGTCATTCTTCGAACCATCATCGCCGACCCCGCCCCGACCAAGCGGAATTCGGCGGAGGCGCACGGCGCGCCGCTGGGGGCGGCGGAGGTCCGGAAGACTAAAGAGATCCTCGACTGGCCGGTTGAGCCGGCGTTCCACGTCCCCGCCGAGGCGTACGCCGGCTGGCGACCGGCGAAGGAACGCGGCGCCCGTGCGCACGCCGCCTGGCGCGACAAGATGGCGCGTTACCGCGAGCGCCATCCCAAGGATGCCGCGGAATTCGACCGCAGGATCGCGGGAGAGTTGCCGGCGGGCTGGGAGCGCGCGCTTCCCGTCATCGGTCCGGACAAGGGGGCGCTCGCGACTCGGCAGGCATCCGGGATCGCGCTGCAGGCGCTGGCCGTCGCGATTCCGGAGCTGGTCGGCGGTTCGGCCGATCTGGGCGGAAGCACGGGGACGACGCTCAAGCAGGGCGGCACGCTCGGCCCCGGCACCGCGGGCCGCGTCATTCACTGGGGGGTGCGCGAACACGGCATGGGCGCGGCGCTCAACGGCATTGCGGCCCACGGCGGGATCCGGCCCTTCGGCAGCACCTTTCTGGTCTTCTCGGACTACATGAAGCCGGCCATCCGGCTCGCGGCGATCATGCGGCTCCCGGTCATCTACATCGGGACCCACGATTCGATCGGTCTGGGCGAGGACGGCCCCACCCATCAGCCGGTCGAGCACCTGGCCATGCTCCGCGCGATCCCCGGGCTCGTCATCTTGCGGCCGGCGGACGCGACTGAGACCGTGGAGGCGTGGCGGGCCGCGGTCGCGCGGCGCGACGGACCAACAATGCTCGTGCTCACCCGCCAGAAGGTTCCCGTGCTCGACCGGGCTGGTGGCGGGCTGGGCGCGGCGGAGGGCGCGATGCGGGGTGCGTACGTACTGTGGGAGCCGCCGGGCGGCCCGCAGGCGATCATTATCGCGACCGGTTCCGAGGTGCACGTCGCCCTGGCAGCGGCAAGGTCCCTGTTGACCGAGGGCATCCGGGCCCGGGTGGTGTCGATGCCCTCGTGGGAGCTGTTCGAGAAGCAGCCGCCCGAATATCGGGATTCGGTTCTCCCGCCCGCCATCCGCGCCCGGGTCGGCATCGAAGCCGCCACGGCGTTCGGTTGGAGCCGCTACGTCACCGCCGACGGCGCGATGCTGGCGATGGAGGGTTTCGGCGCGTCGGCGCCTGGCGAGCGCCTGTTCGAGGAGTTCACGTTCACGCCCGCGCGCGCGGCCGAGCTGGTGCGCGAGGTTCTCTCCCGGAGTACGGCATGACCAATCCGTTGGTACGGCTCGGCGAGCTGGGCCAGAGCCCCTGGTACGACTTCATCACCCGCGACCTCGTCACGTCGGGCGAGCTTACCCGGCTCATCGCCGAGGACGGGTTGCTCGGGATGACGACCAACCCGACCATCTTCGAGAAGGCCATCGCCGGCGGCGACGTGTACGACGCCGACGTGCGGAGCCTCGCGGCCGCGGGACGCGGGCCCGCCGAGATCGTCGAGGCGATCGCGGTCGCCGACGTGCGCGCCGCCTGCGACCTGTTCTCGCCGGTCTACCGGCGCACCGACGGACGCGACGGGCTGGTGAGCATCGAGGTGTCGCCCACCCTGGCGCACGATACCGACGCCACGATTCGCGAGGCCGAACGGCTCTGGGGCGCGGTCGGACGGCCCAACGCGATGATCAAGATTCCAGGCACGCGCGCGGGGCTCCCCGCCATCACGCACTGCATCGCGGCCGGGCTGAACGTGAACGTCACCCTGCTCTTCGCCGTAGAACGGTACGAGGAAGTGGCCGCGGCGTATGCTGAGGGACTGGAGGCGCGGGCCGCGCGACGCCAGCCCATTGCCCGCGTCGCGTCGGTGGCGAGCTTCTTCGTGAGCCGGGTGGATACGATGGTCGATCCGTTGCTCGACCGGGCCGGCGGCGAGGCCGCCCAACTCCGCGGAACCACCGCGATCGCCAACGCCGCACTCGCGTACGCCGCGTTCCGGCGCCTCACCGCCGAGCCGCGCTGGGCGGCGCTGGCGGCGGCAGGCGCCCGGCCGCAGCGCCCGCTGTGGGCCTCCACCAGCACCAAGGATCCCCGGTATTCCGACGTGCACTACGTCGAGCCGCTCGTGGCCGCCGACACGGTCAACACGCTTCCACCCGAGACGTTTTCCGCCTATCGCGATCACGGGCGGCCGGCCATCCGAATCCAGGAAGCGCTGGCGGTCGCACCCGACCAGCTCGCCGCTCTGGCGGAGGCGGGCATCGACCTGCGCGACGTCACGGCCCGGCTGGAGACGGAGGGTGTGAGCAAGTTCGCGGGGTCGTACCACAGCCTGCTTCGAGGCATCGAGTCCAAGATGGAGGAACTGGCCGTGAAGTGAGCGCGGTGCTCACTTGGCCCTATGCTCACCGCACTCACGCGCATCACACTCACCGGCTGGATCTTCATCGGGATGGCCGTAGGGGTCGTCGTCGGCTACATCGACAATCAGCTCCCCGCCCGCGACTTCACGCCGTACATCAAGCCGCTCTCCACCGTCTTCCTCCGCCTGATCAAGTCCATCGTGGTGCCGATCATCTTCGGCACGCTGGTGATCGGGATCGCGGGCCATGGAGACGATCTCAAGCGCATCGGCCGGCTGGCCGTCAAGGCGATCGGCTACTTCTGGATCATGACCACCGTGGCGCTCGCGATCGGACTCATGGCGGGCAACCTCACCCGGCCCGGGGTCGGCGTGGTGCTCCCACCGCCGGACCCCAAGGCCGCGCTGCCGCAGCCCGCCCCTACCACGTTCGGCGGATTTCTGGAGCACGTGGTGCCGCGGAGCTTCTTCGAGGCGGCCGCGCAGGGTGAAGTCCTGCAGGTCGTGTTCTGGGCGACGCTGTTCGCGATCGCGCTGACCCAGGTCAAGGGCCGGCCCAAGGAGACGATGCTCGCGTGGTGCGAAGCCCTCATGGAAGTGATGTTCAAGTTCGTCGCGATCGTGATGCGCTACGCCCCGATCGGCATCGGGGCGGCGATGGCGGTGACGGTGGGTCACAGCGGGCTGGACGTCCTGATCAACCTCGGGAAGCTGGTGCTGACGCTCTACGGAGCGCTGCTCGTGTTCGCTCTCGTGGCATTGCTCCCGGCCGCCCTGATCGCGCGGATCCCGATCGGACGCTTCCTCCGCCATGTCAAAGACCCGGCCGTGATCGCCTTCACGACGACCTCGTCCGATGCCGCGCTCCCGCTCGCGATGCAGCGTATGGTGGAGTTCGGCGTGCCGCGTCGCATCGTCGCCTTCGTGATGCCGACCGGCTACTCGTTCAACCTGGACGGCTCGACCCTGTACCTGGGCGTCGCCACGCTGTTCGTTGCCCAGGCCGCGGGCGTGCACCTCTCGCTCGGCCAGCAGCTCGTCATCATGCTGACCCTGCTGATCACCAGCAAAGGCATCGCGGCGGTGCCGCGCGCGTCCCTCGTCGTGCTGGCCGGCGTGCTCACCTCCTGGGGCCTGCCGCTCGAAGGCATCGCGGTGATCCTCGCCGTGGACGAGTTCATGGACATGGCGCGGACGATGGTCAACCTGGTGGGCAACTGTCTCGCTACGGCGGTCGTCGGCCGGTGGGAAGGCGAGCTGGCCATCCCACCTGACAGTGTCGCGGCGCTAGAGGCTTCGCCAGCGGTGACCAAGCGCGCCGGGTAGCTCGAGCGCGGCGGTCACCTGGAAGTCGATCGTGCGGGCGTCCGGGCTCCACCTCACCTGAGCCGCGCCGCTAAGCATCAGCACCGCACCGGCCTCGAAGTCGGGAATCAGCAGCCCGGCCCTCGGCTCGACCAGCAAGTTGCCGATGGTGTTGAACATGTTGTTCCCGGCGTAGTCGGGGATCCGCAGCAGCTCGACCCCGTCCACCCCACTCGCCAATTGAACGAAGCCAGGCTCACCGCCGCGATGCGACGCGTCCGCGCCGCCATCGGGGTGACGGGTCGCGACGTAGAGCGTGTCCGCCCGAGCGATGAGCGCGCGGGCCCACTCGCTCAGACTGGCGGTATGGCGTGGTGCGCCGTTCTCCGCGACGGCGACGAGGTCCGGCTCCCGGCGCCGGATGTACTTGGGACAGTTGGCATAGACCTGCTCCGCCGAGATCTCCAGATCCCCACTGGGCCTGAGCCGCGCGCGGCCATTCAGTCGCATGCGGCGCCGACCCGCTGGATCGATGACCAGCAGACCCACGACGGGATCGTGCCGTACATTGGCCGGCAGCGGATCGCCGGCCGCCGACCGGGAGTGCACAGTCAGGGTGTGCGCATCGGCCGCCAGGAAGCCGGCCGCCCCAACCAGCGGCGAGGCCCAGATCCGTCCGTCGGGGGCCGTCGAAGCCACGATCGCGAGCGTCTGTGCCGCGACGAAGTCGCGGGCGGCCGGTGGTATGTCCGCTTTCGGGAGGCCCTCGAGTCGCGCGGCCGCGGCGGCCACGCCGGCGCGGGCCTGCGCCTCTCGCTCGCCTGGGTGATAGCCGCGCATCAGAAGAACCCGCACGAGGGAGCACCCGAGACCGGCGCCGTGCCTCCCACGCCGTGGGCGACGCAGAGCTCCAGCCGGATGCCGTCGGGATCGGTGAAGAACAGGCCGCCCGACGATGAGCCCTCCGCGTGCGGAACCACGCCGTCATACACCAATGACGCGCCGAGGCCCTTCAACCGTGTCTCGGCCTGATGGAGCTCGGCGATCGAGTCGGTTCGGAATGCGAGATGGTGGAGCCCGGGAGCACCGGCCGGCTGCTCCCAGAGCGTCAGGGTGACGTCGCCGCCGGCGCCCAGAAACGCGAAGCGAGTGCCGTGGGCCTCGCCTCGGTGCACCAGGTCGAGCGCAAAGGTGGTGGTGTAAAAGGGGATCGAGCGGCTGAGGTCGCGTACCGAGAGGCCGATGTGACCGGGGGTCGTGGGGGTGCGCATGGGGGCTCCAGGAAGGGTGTACCCAGCTAAACACATTTTGACTGGGTATACGTTCCCATCTGCCTTGCAACAGGGCCTTTTACCGGGTAGAATCGGCGCATGCCCCGCCGAACCGCCACCCCTCCCCCAGCCCCCGCTCCCCTCCTCGCCAATCTCCCCTGGCTCGACTTCGTCAACACTCGCTACCGGGACCGCGACCGCTGGGTCGATGCTATTCCGGCGCCCCAGGCACTCGCCGCCTGGCTCAAGGCAGCAGGCTTGGCACCGGATCGGCCGGGTGCGCTTCGGAGCCTCCGAGGGGGCCTTGGCGGCCGCGCCTTGCTGCGCGAGGCGCACACCTTCCGCGCCGCGCTGGCTGAGCTCGTGCGTGCGCTGGTGTCGGGCACCGCGCCGCCCGGCACCGCGGTGGATGCCATCAACCGGGTGCTGCGTGCCGGCCCCACCTACCCGGAGCTGCGCACCGTGGGCGGTCGTTTCACCCGCCGCACAGTGGCGGCGGGCCGGGACCCGTTGGCACTGCTTGCGCCGGTGGCTGAATCGGCGGCGGCCTTTCTCGAGGCCGGCGACCGGCGCCGCCTGCACGCGTGCGGCAACCCGGCATGCGTCCTCTACTTCTACGACCGCACCCGGAACGGGCAGCGGCGCTTTTGCAGTGCCGCCACCTGCGGCAACCGCATCAAGGCGGCCCGACGGTACCGGCGGCTCCAGGCGCGGCGAACTGGTTAACTTGCGGGCCGTTCTGAGCCGACGTCCGCACCTCAACCGGGAGCTTCATGCTCACTGCGCGCCTCTCCGCCCCCCTGCTCCTTGGCTTCGCGTGTGTCAGCGCCGTTCCCTTAAGGGCGCAACAGCGCGCCGCCGCACCTGCGGCGCCGGCTGCCGCATCGCTCCGCTCGGCGCCGATCTCCAACGTGGCCTACGAGGTTTCCTTCGATTCGGCGAGTGCCCGGGCACGGCTGCTTCGCGTCGCCATGAGCTTCGACGCAGCGCGGGGCGGCGGTCCCGTTCTTCTCTCGCTACCGGTCTGGACTCCGGGGGCGTACGAGGTCAGTGACTTTGCGAAGCGCGTGCTGAGCTTCACCGCCGAGGCCGGCGGCCGCGCCGTGCCGTGGGACAAACTCGATCCGGACACCTGGCGAATCCGGGGCGACGGCCGGATCACCGTGCGCTTCGATTTCCGCACCGACCAGTTGGACAACGCGATGGCGTGGTCCTGGCGCGACTTCGTGATGTTCAACGGGACCAACGTCTTCCTGTACCCGGAAGGTCGCCCGCTCGAATTCGCCGCCACCGTTCTGATCCGGACCCAGCCCGACTGGATCGTCGCGACCGGAATGCGCTCCGGAGGGGCGCCCCGCACCTATCGCGAAGCGAACTACCACGATCTGGTGGACATGCCGTTCTTCATCGGCCGCTTCGACTACGACAGCATGATGGTCGATGGGAAGACGCACCGGCTGGCGAGCTATCCGGCCGGCATCCTCCAGGGACAACAACGGGCCGGGCTGTGGGAGGAGATCGGCAAGATGCTGCCGCCGATGGCGGCCGTGTTCCAGGAAACGCCGTTCGAGAACTACACCACGATGCTCATCTTCGATTCCACCCATGGTGGAGGGAGCGCCCTCGAGCATCAGAACTCGCACGTCGGGATCTACGGCCCGCAGGCCATCGGCAACCCCCTGCTGGCGTCGATCACCGCGCACGAGATCTTCCACGCCTGGAACGTGAAGCGGCTCCGACCCGCGGAGATGGTGCCCTACCGATACGACCGGTGGGAGCCCACGCCCTGGCTCTGGGTCAGTGAGGGCATCACGGACTACTACGCCGATCTCGCGTTGTCGCGCGGCGGGATCGTCGATTCCACTGTTTTTTTCGGTTTGACGGCCGAGAAGATTCAACGCGTCGCCGACGCGCCACCGACGGCGCTGGAGGACATCTCGCTTTCGACCTGGATCCACCCGGTCGACGGAAGCGACGCACTCTACTATCCCAAGGGCTCGCTCGCGGGGCTGCTGATCGACATCCTCATCCGCGACGCGAGCGACAACCGCCGCTCGCTCGACGACGTGATGCGGGCGATGTACCGCTCCACCTACAAGGCCGGCCGTGGCTTTACCGCCAAGGATTGGTGGCCGGCGGTGGCGGCGGCGGCCGGTGGACGTTCATTCGCCGACTTCGAGGCGCGCCACGTCGACGGCCGGGAGCCGTTCCCCTACGATCAGGTGCTCGCGCTTGCGGGTCTCCGCCTCACCGCCGACACCCTTCGTGAGCCGCTGCTCGGCGTCGCCGCCGGGCCCGACAGCGCGGGGATCCGTATCAATGCGCTGCAGCCGGGCGGTGCAGCGGAGCAGGCGGGGTTGAAGGTGGGCGATGTTCTCCTCGCGCTGGGCGACCTCGAGCTCGGCGATCCAAACTTCGGTCCCGCCTATCGTGAGCGATTCCGGAACGCCAAGGATGGCGATGACCTCCCGATCCGCGTGCGCCGGGCGGGCCAGTCGCTGACCGTGAACGCGAAGATTCGCCTGAGCGAGAATGTGACGGCGAAGATCGAGCCGGTCCCCAACGCGAGCGAGAAGGCGCTGCGCATACGGCGCGGAATCGTCACGGGTAAGGAGTGACGAGTGACAAGTGCTGACAAAGAGGGCTCCGGTCACCCGGAGCCCCTTCGTTTCCCGCTTGTCACTTGTCTCTTGTCACTCGTCACTGCCGTTAGAAGCCCGCCTCCGGCGTACAGCCCGCGGCCGGCGGCGCGTCGCGCGCCAGGCACTCGTTGGCCGGGAACGGGAACTTGGTGAACCGTACCGACGT
>DASSUE010000394.1:0-4360 GCA_035707305.1 Gemmatimonadales bacterium | reverse complement strand
GGTGGCGCACGCGCCGCGGTCGGCGCGGGGCGTGTGGTATTCTGGGGTGCACTGGCGATGGGGCTGACCGCTGCCATCGGCGCGCTCTTCGGCACCGTAGCGGCCTGAACATCGGCGTGGCACGCCGCCTAACCAGCGCATGCAGCTGACGGGCGCTCGCCCAGGCCAGCGCCCACACTGGCCGGAGCGCCGGCCCGCAGTAGACCATCAATTTCGTATACGTTGAGGCTGCCGCCCGCAGCTGATGCGCAGGTCGTTGCGTTCTATGAGAGTGAGTGTCCAGGGCAGGCTCTCGCCTCGCTGACCGCGGGGGACTTCGGCCCTCGACGCTCAGCGCTGATGGGTGGCGCGACGAGTCGCGACCTGGGGATTGCGGAGCAGTCGGTTTCCGCATCGTTCCCTCCTCGAGGGCAGCCGCCCGGCCTTACCTGAACGCTGTGCCAGCAGGCAGGGTCGCGCGAACGCGAACCACAGTTCTATCGGAGACTCGGCCGGTGCGGGTCGGCCTGACGCTCTTCGGGTTCTGCGGAGGGGCCTAGAGTTAGGCGAGTGCCTGAGCGAGACTCAGCGCTCGGCGACTAGTACTTGCGAGACTGCGCTCCGCACCCTCGTTCTCGGCGTGGGAGCTGCCGCCGAGCGGAACGCCCGTCGGCCGCAGACCCGGTGCTTAGCGCGCTGGGGTCAGCAGGTAATTCGGATCAAAGCGCTCTCCGTGTTTCCAGAGGTGGAGGGGAGAGCCGCGAGCTTGCGGGTGAGCGTCACCCGAGCGAGCTCGGGCCGCATCCCTCGCGACAGTAGGTGCTGATAGAAGTCCTGCAGGACGCCGGGGCGGGCGGTGGCGGCGGTGGCCGCGCCCTTAAAGACGTCCTTGACAATCCGGTTGTGATTGCGATTGAGCCCGCGCGTGCGCGGCTCGCGGCGCCGCCGGACCACTCGCCCGCCGACCACCAGGTAGTCGGCACTGGAGTGGGTCACCACGGCGAGCCCGGCGCAGGCCCAGAGCTGCCGCTTGGTGCGGAAGCGCCAGGGGGTGCCAAGCGTGGCCACGAGGAGGGCCACGCGGACCGGTCCGAGGTACGGGATGGTCCGCAGCACCGTCCATGCCGGGTCCCGCCGGGCTTCGGTGAGCATCGCGGCCTTGACCTTGGGGCGGGGGAGCCGGAGACGGTCGAGCTCCGCATAGAGGACGCGAGCCCGGATCCGAGCCCCGCGCTCGGGGAGCTGGGCGAGCCACCGCGGTCGCTCGCGCGGCTGGTAGATCCGGGTCCCGCGCGTCGGGATCCCGCGGACGCGGAACAGGGCCTTGAGGCGGAGCATCACGCGGGTGGTGTCCTCCACCAGATTGCGGTAGGCGCGGGTGAGCTCCTTGAGCGTCGCGTGATGCGGACTCCCGTGATAAACAGGGCGCAGGCCCCCGCGCCGGAGGAGCTCGGAGAGCTGATCGGCGTCGACCTGATCGCCCTTGTTTCCCTACCGGAGCGCGCCCCGACGATCACAGACGAGGACGCGATCCACGAGTGGGGTGAGGAGATCGCGGAGCCACTGCGCCTGGGTGCCTTCCTCGAATGCGAGGTGCACGGCCCCTCGCATGCCGCGGAGGAACCCGGTGAGCACGCCCGGCTCGGTGGGCAGCACGCTGCGGACGATCACCCGGCCACTTGCCTCGCGTACCGAGGCAACGGTGCTGGCCTGGTGGACGTCGAGGCCAACATACTTGGTGGTCCGTCTCATGAGAGCCGCTCCTGACTGGGGACCATGGGCTGGAATGGCTCCTATGGTAGCATCCAGAGGCATACTCTCAACATGCGTTAGGCGGATGCGCCAAGCGTCGGTGATCGGTAAGTTTCCGAATGCCCTTGCGCTTCGAGTGGGACCCCAAGAAGGCCGCCACCAACGAGCGCAAGCATGGGGTCCCGTTCCCGGAGGCCACCACGGCCTTCAACGACCTGTACTCGATCACCGTGCCCGACCCAGATCACTCGATCGCTGAGGCGCGCTGGCTCCTGCTGGGCCGCTCGCACCGGGACCGCTTGCTCGTCGTCGGCCACACCGAACAGGCCGACACCATCCGGATCTTCAACGCGCGCCTCGCCACGCGGCGAGAGCACAGGACCTATGAAGAAGACCTCCCGTAGTCAGCGAACCCGGAAGCCACGCCGGAACGACGAACTCCGGCCGGAGTACGACTTCAGCGGGGGGGTGCGCGGTAAGTATATCGCGCGCTATCGCGAGGGCACCAACGTCGTCGTGCTGGATCCTGACGTTGCGGCGGCCTTCGCCGACGCCAAGGCGGTCAACCGTGCCCTGCGCGCCCTCCTCGAAGTGACGCCCGCTCGTCCCGGGCGAGCTCGACGCTCGCGCACCGCCTAACCAGCGCATGCAGCTGGCGGGCGCCTCTGACCGAAGCGCCCGGCGACGCCTAGCGGCGTCGCGCGACAAAGGAACGTTGATTTCGTATCGGCGGGGCTTGCCCGCCGCAGCTGATGCGCGATCCGTTAGGCGGCGTCTCTCCACACTTGCAGTGCGACTGCATGAAACGTTATCACGGGGGCTGGTATTGTCCAACCGCGACCGTCCAAACCCGGTTCAGGATCCCACATGAATCAGCGGATTCTGGCATGCGTGATCGCACTCCACGCGGGCGCGTGCTCCTCGGCAACGGGCCCCGATGCGGGGCCGGCGGCACAGACGCTCGCAGAGTTCGAATCGCAGCTCGACCGGCTTCGCTCAGAACTCGCGATTCCGGGCATGTCTGCAATCGTCATGGTGCACGACGCGATGGTGTGGGAAGGCTCGCTGGGGCTCGCCGACATTTCGTCACAAAAGCCGGTGACGCCGGAGACTCAGTTCCATCTCGCATCGCTCACCAAGACGTTCGCGTCCACCATTGTGCTGCAGCTCGTCGAGCAGGGACTCGTAGGCCTCGACGATCCGATCAGTGACTATGGACTCAGCTTGCCGGGACCGGGCGTCATACGCGTGCGCCACCTCTTGTCGCACACGTCGGAAGGCGTTCCTGGCGAGGAGTTTCACTACAACGGGGACCGTTTCGCGCTGCTCGACCAGGTGATTCAGCAAGCGACGGGCGAGTCGTTCGCAACGCGTGTGATGGAACGCATCGTCACACCGCTCGACCTCCACCAGACAGCCCCGAATCCGCTCGACGCCGTCGCATTTGCGGCATCAGGACGCGATGCCGCGACCTACATCGCCGGGATGGCGACCGGGTACGGCATCGATAGTCGCATGCGTCCGGTACCCGTCGCCTATCCCACTTCGTTCAGCAGTGCCGCCGGCCTCGTGTCGACCGCGCGCGAGGTCGGACAGTACTCGACGGCGCTCGACGCGGGACAGTTCCTCAGTAACGAGACGCGCACGCTCGCGTACACACCGGCCCGGGGCGCCGGCGATCGGATTCTCCCCCACGGGCTCGGCTGGTTCATCAGCACGGTGAGTGGGCACACCCTGGTCTGGCACTACGGCTACTGGATCGGCAATTCGTCGCTCATTATCAAGGAACCGAGCCGGGGGCTGACGTTCGTCGCGTTGACGAACAGCGACCAGCTCAGCGCCCGCTTCAACCTCGGTAGCGGCGATCTGATGAGCTCTCCCGTGGCGCAGGCATTCATAAACGCGTTCGTTACCGGACCTCTCGGCACGGGACCATGACGCCCTCAGGTCGACTCATAGCGTGGGAGAATCTCGTAATGAGTTCAGGTGCGGTTACCCGCGTGCCTCGTGGGATTCTCCGTCTCGAGGGCTTGGCGGTCTTGAGCGTAAGTTGCTCTACCGGCAATTCGGCCGGGGGGCTGGGGGTTGCTCGCTCTCTGCTTTCTGGTTCCCGATCTGTCGATTCTGGGCTACCTGGCGGGGGCGCGGCGACCCCGTACAACCTGGCCCATAGCTACATCGGTCCGATTCTCTTGTCGCTTGCTACCCGTTCGATCAGCAGTTCGTGGGCAGTGTTTGCCGTGCTCGTCCGGATCGCTCACATCGGCTTTGACCGGGTGGTAGGCTATGGCCTCAAGTACTCGAGCTCAACCGTCTAATGGCTGCCGCGGAAGCGGCGTATCTCGGAGGCTGTACAGGGCACTATGTCGGAGCCACGGCTGTCGGCGTCGCCTTGGGCGTCGCGGTTGGAGCGCTGGTGGGCCGCCTGATCCCCAAGTGGCATTTGCGCTTTCAGCTTCGGCCCAAGAACGCAGCTCGCAACAATCGGCCGCCTTGTATCTAGCTTCGCGCTGGAACAGGAGCCAGACTATGGCGGGTGACAGCTCGATGCGCCTCGGGTCCGCGAGACCGTTAGTTAGCCTGGGCGTCACCCGTCCCTCGTTGCGAGCCCGTACAGTTGCCCGGGGCC
>DASSUE010000393.1:0-2910 GCA_035707305.1 Gemmatimonadales bacterium | reverse complement strand
CGGCACATCGAGCGCTTGCACCGCGGCGGCGAGCGCCGGCGCATTGCACCACACGACGGGCCGGAACCGCCGCCGGTCGATGTGAGTCAGCAGGTCCAGCAGACAGCGCTCGCTCCCGCGGATCCAGTCTTCGCCGAAATGTGTCAGCAGGATCGGAACCGGGACTGTCATGGCGCGGTGCGAGCGCCAGGTGCGTCGCCCAGAACCTCGGCATACACGGTTTCGATGGCGGCCACGTTGCGCTGGATGGAGAACGTCTCCGCGCGCACGGCGGCGGCCTCGCCCAGCCGGCGGCGGGTGGGCTCGTCGCCGAGCAACCGCTCGAGCGTCCGGGCCAGGTCCTCCGGCCGGGACGGATCGAAGAGCTCGCCGGTGCCCGGCGACACCGTTTCCGCCGGTCCGCCGGCCGCGGACGCGATCACCGCGCGGCCCAGCGCCATGGCTTCGACGACCACCAGTCCGAACGGCTCCGGCCGGGTGGACGCATGCACGACCACATCGGCGGCGGTCATCAAGGCCGGCACATCGCCCCGCGGGCCGAGGAAGAGGACCCGGTCGGCGATACCGTACCGCGCTGCCAGCTCCCGCAGCTCGGCGCCGTATGCGGCGGCTTCGGGCGGACTCGCGCCGGCGAGGGCGGTGTAGCAGCGGCTGCGGAGTCCGGGCGGGAGCCGGGAGATCGCGTTGAGCAATACATGCTGTCCTTTCCACCGCTTGAGGTTGCCGGCCATGAGAATCAGATAGGCGTCGGCAGGCACCTGAAGTTGATCCCGAGTGTCTGCGCGCGGGCGGCACCCGGCCTGGCGAACCGCGTCGAGGTCGATGCCGTCGTAGATGCGCACGACGCGCCGGCGCGGGATACCGGCTGATGCCAGCGTGCCGGCCACGTAATCGCTGATCGCGATGATTCGGTCGAACCCGCCGACCAGCCTCCGGCCGATCGGGCTCACCGGCCGGCCCATCTCCGCCCGGGCATGAGTCACGATGGGGAGACCGGTCAGGCGGGCGGCGGGCAACCAGTTGTCGCAGCCGATGGCGGGCGAGTTGTTCAAGTGAAGCAGGTCGGCACCGACCGCCCGGAGAAATCTGCGCCGGCGAAGAACGCCGGCCGCAAGCCGCGCCATTCGCGCCACGAGTCCCCGCCGTCGGTCGGGCGGACTCTCGGCGGTGAACAGCTTTCGTCCGAAGTGCACCTCGATTCCGGCGCCACGGAGCGCGTCGGCGAACCTGTTCTCTTCCCAGAACATTGCCACCGGCGTGTATCGCGAGCGCTCTAGATGACGCGCGATGTCGTGCACGCACTGAAACGAGCCACCGACCGTGCCGTCGCGGTTGTCCTCGACCAGCACCACACGACGCGCGCGGGCAGCCCGCACCTCAAGCATCCTGCCGGCCGGCGGCGCCGTACCAGCGAAACTGCCCCCAGGTCGAGGCGGTCAGCTTGAGATCTTCGATCCAGGTCTCCGGCTTCGCGAACCGGCGGCGGACCTGAAACCGGAGCTCGCTCTCGATCACCTGCCGCCACAGCCAGAGCGGCCGGCCGGCGAACGACACGTGATCGCGGGGCGGCAGTGTCCGGGCCAGATATTCGCCCCAGCCGTGATACCACTGCCGGATGTAGCGCACCGACTGTCGATGGGCGGGAATGTAGTGCTTGACTCGAGCCTCGGGGACCCACCAACCGGTAGCGCCATCGGCCAGCATGCGCTTGACGAGCGTGATCTCTTCACCGCGCAGGCCGCTCTCGGGACGCGGTCCGAGTCGGGGGTCGTACGGGTAGAATCGCTGCTCGGCGGTCCGCATGGCCATGTTGGCGCCGAAGGGGACGTCGTGGCCGCCGAGTGGCCGAGGCTCGTTGCCGAGATCGAGCGCGGCGAAGGCATACTCGACCTGGTGAAACGCTCGCACGAGCCAGGCGGGCGGATCGCCGGCGAACCAGGGCTCGATGGGGCCGCCGAACACCGCGGCGTCGGGCCAGCGGTGAAACGCGGCCCAATACGCCGCGACCCACTCGGGATCCACCAGCACGTCGTCGTCGGTGAAGAGGATGTATCGGCCGGACGCCTCTCGCACTGCCCGGTTGAGCGCGTGGGACTTTCCCGGCGTGGGCTCCGGCACCAGCCGAACCGGCAGGCGGCCGGTGAAGCTGCGGACTGCGTCGTCGGTGTCGTCGGTGGAATTGTTGTTGACGACCAGCAGCTCCCAGGCGACCCCTGGAGGAATTCGCAGCCGGGTAAGCTGCTCCAGCGTCTGGCGCAGCATGGCGCTGCGGTTCCAGGTGCAGATGGCGACCGTGACGTCCATGGAAGGATGAAGGCTGGGAGTGAGAGTTCGCGATTGCACACCCGCAGGGTGCCACCTATCCTTCCACCCGGACCGGTCGCTCCCCCGAAAGATAGTCGTCACCACCCATGATATGAGAATCATCTTCGCGTCGGGTCGAGACTTTCTGCCCGACCGGGTGGACGGCGCGATCATGTCGGTCCACACTCTGCTCGAGCTGGTGCAGGAGCGAGGCCATCCCTGCGAGGCGATCGTCGGGATCAGTGTCGACAACCTCCGGCGATCCTTCATTCACCGCGCCCGCCGGATGCTCACGCGCCGCCAGGTGTGGGGCTGGATGGACCGTGAGAACGGGTATCCAACCTACCGGGCCTGGGAGAACCACGTCGCGAAGCTGCTCGAGGAGCGGATCGCGGCCTTCCAGCCCGATCTGGTGATCACTCAGCTGGAGCGGAGCGAGGCCATGGCCGAAGCGGCGGTGCGCTTCGGCATCCCGGTGATCCTGTTCGTCCGGGACGCCGAGTTCGCGTGGCACCGCGGCGTGATCACGGACAACCCGCTGGTACTGTTCGTCGCCTCATCCAGGTTTGTGAGCCAGCAGGTCACCGGGAAGCTGGGCCGCGAAGC
>DASSUE010000392.1:0-4683 GCA_035707305.1 Gemmatimonadales bacterium | reverse complement strand
TGGACCGGCGTCTGAATCAGCTCGTCCACCGCGGTCCACAGGAACCGCGCGAAGAGCGGCACGTCGTGCGGCGTGGTGACCAGGAGGAACGGCAGAAATGCAGGGGAATCAGCCCGCTTCCGCTCGGCGATGCGCCGCCAGGAGCGGTTGAGCGCGGCCCCGTCTACGATCCCCAGCGAGAACGACCCGTCGAGCGCGGCCTCGCTGTCGCCGATGATGACGCGACGCCCGCGGGCCATCATGTCTGCCAGGAGCCGTGCTGCTTCCGGCTCCGTGAGCAGGAGGAGGACGTCGCCGCTCACCCGCGGAGGGTCCCAGCCGTCATCGCGACGGCGGCGTCACTCGGGCGTGGAGAACAGGCGGCTCCACCGGACGGCCGTAATGAAAGGAAGCGAGCGCCAGTTGTTCGCGTCGTAGCTGTAGTAGACCAGGAGCGGCCGGCCGCGAACGTTGGTGCGGGGCAGGAAACCCCAGTAGCGGCCGTCATAGCTGCTGTCGCGGTTGTCGCCCATCATGAAGAAGGAATCGGCCGGAACGACGATCGGCCCCCATTCCTGCAGATCTGGCTTGTAGGTGGCGGGATCACGCTGGACCAGATGCGGCAACTGCCACTCGCGCATCTTTAGCCGCTGCATCGCGTCCTCGGAGCGAGCGTGATCCGTATGCAACACGTACGGCTCCTCGATGCGCTGCCCATTGCGATACAGCGTCCCCCCCTCCATGGCGAGCGTGTCGCCCGGCATCCCGATCAGCCGCTTGACGACCTTGAGACCCGGTTCCTCCACGGAATCGAATACCAGAATGTCGTTGCGCCTGGGCTCACGAACCGCAGGCAGCCGGGTACCCACCAGCGGCACTTCCGCGCCATACAGCACCTTGTTGACGAACAGGAAGTCGCCGATGAGAAGCGTGTTTTCCATGCTCCCCGACGGAATCCGGAACGCCTCCACCAGGAACGTGCGAAGCAGGAACCACACCACCAGCGCCACGAGGATGGACTTGGTCCATTCCCATAGCCAGGTCACGAACGACCGCGTCGGCCGTACGGGGCTCGGCGGCGGAGCAGTTCGCCCGGTTGGAACGGTCTCGGTACGAGGCGAGGCGGTCATGGCTTGAACGCTGTCTGAATCCAGCACGTTAAGGGTTCGCGGAAATCAACCGGTGCAGGAAACGCACCATTCGAAGCTTAGTAGAGTTCTCGAATGGCCGCGAGGACTTGGTCGGCGTGGCCGTCCGGCTTCACCTTCTCAAAAACCCGGCGAACCACCCCGGTTCCGTCGATGACGAAGGTGGTGCGGAGAATCCCTTCGTATCTCCGGCCATACATTGACTTTTCTCCCCATGCGCCGTACGCGGCGGCCACGGCGTGATCGGGGTCCGATAGCAGGGGGAACTGCAGCCTGTACTTGGCGCGGAACTGCTGGTGGGAGGTTGGTCCGTCGGGAGAGATCCCGAACAACGCAGCTCCAGTCTCCCGCACGTCCGCCCAGGCATCCCGAAAGCTGCATGCTTCCTTGGTACACCCGGGGGTGTCGTCCTTGGGATAGAAGTAGAGGACCACAGGCCGGCCTTTGAGGGCAGACAAGCGGATCGCCTGTCCTTCGTCCGACGTGAGTGTGAAGTCGGGTGCTTTCGTCCCGGGTGTGATCATAGCTCGACCGGTAATGTAGACCGGCCGGGGACGGCCAGGGGCACCAATCGGGCATCGGTGGGCACTAGCGAGCCGTGGGCCGGCCTTCGGAGGCTCGGGCTTCCGTGGCGGGCGGCGGGCGGCGTTCTACCACCTTCGGTGCGACGGCGGCACCCTCCGACAAACGCTCCTGGCCGGCCACCACGACATGCTCTCCCCCCTCGACCCCCGACCGCGCCTCCACGAAACCCGGGCTTCGGACCCCGAGCTCGACCTGCCGGCGGGTAGCCTTGCCGTCCTTCGCAATCCACACGAAGCTCTCTCCCTGAAGCGGCAGCACCGCGTCTTCCGGGATTACGACGGCGGCAGGTCGAACCGCCGTCGCCAGCCGG
Organism: Gemmatimonadales bacterium; assembly: GCA_035707305.1. Lineage (GTDB taxonomy): Bacteria > Gemmatimonadota > Gemmatimonadetes > Gemmatimonadales > GWC2-71-9 > DASQPE01. Next base: position 2,661 of record DASSUE010000392.1, on the reverse strand, counting down.
GCTTCGATGAACATCCCGGCCTGAAGCTCTCGCTTGGGATTCGGCACCCGGGCCTTCACCGTGATCGTCCTGCCCGGCAACTGGACCACGGGATCAACGAAGTCCACCACCCCGGTGAACTCTCGACCGGTCAGGGCCGCGACCCGGAAGACGACCCGCTGGCGGACGGCGAGCGCTTCGGCGTACCGCTCCGGCACCTGGAACGACGCTCGCTGCGGGTCGACCGTCTGCAGCGATACCAGCCTGGTATCGGTGGTGACGTAATCTCCCAGACTCACGAACCGCTGGCCGGCTATTCCGCCGAACGGCGCGCGGACGGTGGTGCGTTGCAGGCGCACTGAAAGCAGGTCCAGCTGTGCTTCGGTGCTGCGCGCCGTGGCCTCCGCCCGCTCCAGATCCGCCTGCGACGAAGCTCGCTGGGTCTGGAGCTCACGAGTTCGGGCCAGCGCCTGACGCGCCAGATCCCGCTCGGCCTCCGCCCGCGCGACCTCGGCGCGGAGCTCGGCGTCGTCCACCTTGAACAGCGGGGTGCCCCGGGCGACAAGGGCGCCTTCCCTCACGTGAATCTCCGTGATCCGACCCTCGATGTCGGGTCGAAGCTCGATCGACTGCATTGCTTCGATCTGTCCCGAAGCGTTGATGGCGTCGACCACGGTGTCGTTGGTCGCAACGGCTACCTCGACCGGCATGGGCGGCGGCGCGCCACCGGCGGCTTGTTTGCTCTTGTCGGCCGACTCGGCCTTGCCGCAGCCCGCCGCGAGCGTCACGACGGCGGCGATCCGAAGCAGCGAGTTCACTGAGCGTCCTTGTTCGGGAACAGCCGGCGGCCGAGGATGGCTTCCAGCCCGGCGAGCGCCAGCCGGGTTGCGTAGTTGGCCTGCACCAGGTCGGCCTCGGCCTGCGTGAGGCTAATCTGCGCATCGAGCAGCTCGATGATGGTCGTGGCGCCGCCCCGATAGCGCGCGTCCTGCACTCGGAAGTTTTCCGTCGCTGCGGCCAACGCGGCACCCGAAAGGTCGACGGTCGCCCGCGACGTACGATAGGCTTCGTACGCTTCCGTCACATCGCGGGCCGCCCCCCGTTCCAGATCCGCCCGGATGGCCCGCGCGACGTCGCGATTCACGCGAGCCTGGGTGATCCCGACCTCGCGACTCCCCAGGTCCCAGACGGGGAGCGACACCGTGAGGGCCATGGACTGCACGTTCCGCGCGGAGGGAAAGAACTTCGAGTCGAAGGTGAAGTTCCCGCCGGACACCGTCACGGTCGGCAGGTAGTCACCCCGACGGCCGCGCAGCAGGGCCGCCGCCTGCCGTTCGTTGGCCCGGGCAACCCGGTACTGCGGTCCTTGCTGCAGGGCCTCGATCACCGCCGCTGGCAGCTCGATCGGGAGCTCGGGCGGCGGCACGCTGTCGCCACGCGCCGCGCCGACGGGTCCATCGGCGCCGATCCGGCGGCCGAGTTGAAGCTGGGCCACTCGAAGCGCCGCGCGCTGCCGCGTGAGGTCGATCCGCGCTCGCGTCACCTCGAGCACGAGCTGCAGCGAATCCGACTGCACCGCGGCGCCTGACACCACTCGTGTCCGCCCCACGGCGAGCTGGTCGTCGGCCCGCTTCAGGCGCTGCTCCGACACCCGGGTGAGCTCCTGTACGGCCAGGACCCCGTAGAAGTCCGATTCGACCAGCAGCGCCGTACGAAATCGTTGCTCGAGCTCGCCCGCCTGGGCGCTCTCCAGCTCGGCCTTTGACGCGACCAGATCGGTGAACTTGCCCCAGCGGAACAACTCGTAGCTCCCCACCAGGCGGGAATTCACCGCGGTCGACTGAGGCTGGCTGGTCCCAACGTTGAAGAACTCGGTCGAATATTTCGTAGCGTCCAGCTCGGCCGTAATCGAGGGTACGATGAACGCGAGCCGTGCCGCACGCCGCGACCACTCCGCGTTGTCGATCTGACCCAGCGCGCGGACGTAATCCGGGTCGAGCCGGGTCGCGCGCGCGAGCGCATCCGAGAGCGTCACGACCGGCACGGAATCCTGGCCGGCCAGCGGAGCGACGGAGCCGAGCGCGAGTGCGGAAGCCAGCATCACGACCGCCTTCACTCCGCCTCCGCCGTGGCGGGCGTCGGGGTCAGGGCACCGTGAGGCACCCGTGCACGGCCGCGCATGCGGTCGAAGAGTACGTACACCACCGGGACGAGAAACAACGTCAGAACGGTGGAGACCAGTACACCGCCGACGATCGCGTACCCCAGCGGCCGGCGACTCGCTCCGCCCGCGCCGAGCCCCAGCGCGATCGGTACCGCGCCCATGATCGTGGAGACCGACGTCATGAGAATCGGCCGGAGCCGGATGCGCCCGGCTTCGCGCACCGCCTCGATGGTCTCCAAGCCTCGCCCCTTGAGCTGGTTGGCGTACTCCACCAACAGGATCGAATTCTTGGTGACCAACCCGATCAGCAGGATCATGCCGATCTGGCTGTACAGGTTGATGGTGGAGCCGGCGATCAGCAGCGTGAGGAGGGCACCGGTGACAGCGAGCGGCACGGCCAGGAGCACCGTGAATGGGTGCACCAATGACTCGAACTGCGAGGCCAGCACCATGAAGACCACCACCAGCGCCAGCACGAACGCGAAATAAAGTGCGCCGCCACTTTCCTCCAGCTCCCG
>DASSUE010000391.1:0-4571 GCA_035707305.1 Gemmatimonadales bacterium | reverse complement strand
GTGATCAGATTGCGATCTCTCTTGACCTTGGTCTGCTGCGCCTCGAGCGATGGGCCCGGCACGACCATCGCGAGGACCGCGAGCGCAACGAGCGCACGATTCATGCGCACACTCCCTTGTCAGAAGGTCCGAAACAATCGGTGTCTTCAGCCAATTGACGCGCGACTACCGACGGTCGCGCACACACTAAACAACACGGTGTTCGTGACTGGCGACTGACGCTCCCTGACCGCTAGTTCAGGTCTTCCTGGATGAACCGCGGGCTCAAGTGCACATCGACCTGGACCAGCGGCGCCTCCCCAATACACTTGAAGCTGTGGATCTCCCCCGCCTTGATGACCAGGATATGCCCGGGGCCGGCCTCGAACTCCATTCCGTTCACGACGTAGAGACCGCGTCCTTCCCTGACGAATTGCACCTCATCGTACGGATGGCGGTGCGGCGCCGGCCCGTGCCCGGGCAGAGCGCTGAGCAGGAAGACCGAGATGCCGACGTCGCCGTGGTCAGCGCCGACGAACTGGTGCGAGCTGCCCTGGAACGGAAGGTCCTGCTGATGAACGCGGTACATCGGCCTGGTGCTCCTTTGGAGGGTCAACCGCTGTCCACCGTTCCCGGCGGAAGAGGAGCGCGCCGAGGACGGCGCCGGCCGCTCCGCCGAGGGCGGCGCCAACGATGAGCTTGGTGTCGTCCTGACCGCCGCAGAATACGCCGTAGTCGTCGCGGTTGGCCGTGCAGGCGAGCACGCCGCCGGCCGCGCCACCGAGCAGAAATCCGACCACGCCGGCGGCGATGTTCGGCTTGCGGCCGCGGCTCAGCTCGAGCCGCGTGATGCTGGCCAGCGGAATGGACGAACCGCTGCTCAGTACCAGAGTCGTGTCGGTCAGCGACTGGAGGCTGCCGGTTCGCATCGGGATGGCGCCGCCGGCGGTGGTCACTCGTACCCGGGCTCCGGGCGCCAACCGAGTGTCCTGCGCCCCAGCCGAAACGATCGGCCCACACAGTAGGAGCGCAGCCAGGAACGTTCCCGTGACGAGACGCTCGTGAACCGGAGTCATTCGCGGCCCCATCGGTCGCGGCTGCCTCGGTCGGCCAGGACGACCCAGGGAATCACGATCCAGCCGATCAGACTGAACCAGCCCAGCGTCTCCACGCTGGGCGGGGGCGGCGACCACGGGCTTGCCGCCCACATCGCGGTCGTTACGACGATGAACGACCAGAAGGCGAACCGCGCCCCCCGCGAACCGAGCTGCACCCCGCGCAAGTACACGACGATGCCCACGATCCATAGCGCGCCTTCGAGCACCAACGTCGCCGGGATCGAGTACCAGAGGCCGAGACCGAGCTTTGGGGAGGGTCCGGGCCAGAGCGGCATGTCGGGGGCGTGGCTGATGAAATCGAGCACCCAGTGGCTCACGACCAGGCCCGCGAGGAGGTAGAAGTGACTCCGTGGCACGCCGAGTCGATAGGCGAAGCCGGCAAATACGGCTCCCCAGATGCACGCTAGAAGGAGGCTGTGGCTCCAGGGATAGGAGTCGAAGACGAGAGGCGTAAACGCCGTGGCGCCCGGCACGATGCGGGCCCGCTCGATCCCGGCGAGGAGGAATATGGGCCAGAGGAGGTCCAGCGCCGTCACTCCCCCTATAAACCAACCGAGATTAACTCCGGGCGCGACGCGTCTGGCTGCGAAACCTACGGCCAAATGACCGACGAACATTCGGTCAGGAGCCGACGTTGGTGATCACAACGACCAGCCGCCGCGCCCGGGGCCTCGCGTACCGACTTGACATAGGGGCCAAGCTACAGCTTCAAAGGCCGTCTAGGCTATAGAGGTGAGACAGCGCTGGAGCCGTCGGGGCGGGCGGGTACATCACCGCCTGGCGCCGTGCCGCTCGATAAAGTCCGCGAACGCGGCAAGCTGCTTCTGGATGAGCTCCTTCGTCTGCGGGTCGGTGATTTGACCGCTGGCCTGGTCGAGACGCTGCGCGATGTTACCGATAAAGATCTCCGGCTTGTTCAGGGTGAGCGCGTCCAGGAACACCATCGACCGTCGCAGGTCGTACTGGACGCGGGGGCCGCCGAGAGGCCCCGGCGATGCCGACTGGAGCGCGATCGGCTTCCCGGCAAACGGCTGGTTCGGTACCCGAGACACCCAGTCGATGGCGTTCTTCAGCGGGCCCGGAATGCCAAAGTTGTACTCTGGCGTGACGAATACGACGCCGTCTGCTGCCCGGATCGCGTCCGCGAGCGCCATCACCGCCGCGGGAAAGCCGGTCGAGTTCTGCATGTCGGCGTTGTAGAGCGGGAATTCGTGGAAAGGCGGTGCCTCCCGGATGTGCATGCCCGCCGGAGCCAGACCCGGCAAAGCGTTCAGCACGGTCCGGTTGTAGGAGCCTTGCCGCAGGCTGCCGCAAATACTCGCGATGTGGAAGCCGGACTCGATCATTTCGCGTTTTCCGTCAGGCCCATTCGCCGCACGATCTGCTCGAACCTCGCATTCTTTCTGAGGGGGTCGAAGAGCGGGTCGAAGAAGTTCTCCGGGATGTAGATGTCCTTCTCGTCGATCGCTCGATTGAACCATGCCAGCCCTCGGGTCGCATCGCCGAGAGCGCCGTACGCCGCGGCGATGAAGACTGGCGGCGTCAGCTGCCCCGCTGTGCGGCGGCGCTCGAGGTCGCGCAGGATCTTCGTGGCCGCCGCACGATCGCCCGCCCTCACATGGGCGAGGACAAGGCCCCCGGCGGCGTGCGGGTAGAAAACGCCGAGATCGACCGCGCGCTCGAGCGAAGCAATGCCGTCCTGGTATCGTTGCTGCTGGATCCGCAGCAGTCCCAGCCGGAGATGCGCCTGGGCGTAGTTCGGGTCGAGCTCCAGCACCTGCCGGATGCGCCGTTCCGCCTCGTCATACTGTCGCATCAGGTAAGAGGTCCACCCCCACTCGACGCCGATCTGGCGGGACAGGGGATCGAGCTCGTGTGCCCGCCGCATCGCCGCTTCGCCCTCGGCCAGTCGTCCGCGCCCGTCGAGGAAGTCCCCGTACCAATGGTGGGCGGTGGCGTAGTTCGAATCGGCGGCGATGGCGCGCCGGAAGTTCTCCTCGGCCGCCTGCCAGTCCCAGGCATAGACCATGTTGCCGTACGCGAGCGAGGTGTACGCATCGGCCAGCGTGCTGTCGAGCGCCAGCGCCCGCCGCGCCGCCCGCTCGGCCTTGGGCCAGCCCTCGGCGGACGGCACGCCGGCGTATGGTACGACGAGGAGCGACGCGTCGGCGAGCGCAGCCCACGCGCGCGCGAACGTCGAGTCCCGAGCCACGGCCTGCTCCAGGTAGCGCACCGCCTCCTTCATGGCGGGGCCGGTTCGCTGATTCCAGGCGAACCGGCCCTTGAGGTAGAGATCGTACGCCTCGAGGTCGTGGGTGGGACGGGCGGCCAGCGCGGCGGCGGGAGCCGTGCCGAGCCGGAGGCGGAGGGCGGCGACGATGGAGCGGGCGACATCCTCCTGCACCGCGAAGACGTCGGTCAGGTCGCGGTCGTACGAGTCGGCCCAGAGCTGGTATCCGTCTTTTGCGCTGCTGAGCTGCGTGCTGACCCGAAGCCGGTTGCCGCTCTTGCGCACGCTCCCCTCGATCACGGTGGCGACGTCGAGCCGGCGGCCGACCTCCTGTACGTCGGGGGTCCGGCCCTTGAACTGGAAGGACGACGTACGCGCGGCGATGCGGAGGCCCGGGATCTGGCTCAACGCGGTGATCAGCTCTTCGGTAAGGCCGTCGCTGAAGTACTCCTGATCCTTCCCCGGACTCAGATCAACGAATGGGAGCACGGCGGCGGAGGCTGCCGGGGCCCCTGCGTCGACGGACCGCATGCGGTCGAACGCGAGGTGTCCGGCGAGAGCGAGCAGCAGCAGCACGGCGGCGGCAACCGCGGGGCGCATCAGCGAGCGGCGGCCGGTCGGTACCACCGCGGTCGTCGCAGCGCTCTGAGGTTCGGCCAGCCGCGCCGGGTCGAGCGCCTGGCGTAACTCGCCCATACCTGCGAAGCGATCGGTAGGGGAGCGGGCGAGCGCCAGGGTCACCGCGCGCTCGAGGGCTAGCGGCACGTCGCGGCTGGTGCGGAGGTGGGGGACCGGCTCAGTCAGCCGCTTGGCGAGGATCGCCTGTGGCGTGGGTCCTGTGTAGGGCGGCTCACCGGCCAGCATCTCGTAGAGAACGCAGCCAAGCGAGTACACATCGGTGCGCTGATCCAGGCTGCGCTCGCCGGTGGCCTGCTCGGGGCTCATGTAGTGCGGCGTGCCGAGGCTCACGCCGCTCTCGGTGAGCCGCTCCTCGGCCTTGGGCGAGAGCGCTCGAGCGATCCCGAAGTCCGCCACCAGGGCGTGGTCGCCGGCCAGAAGGATGTTCTCCGGCTTGATGTCGCGGTGGATGACGCCGTGTTGGTGGCGTACTGGAGCGCGTCCGCGACCTCGCGAGCGACGCGCAGGGCATCGTCGATGGGGAGCTGGCGATCTCGGCGGAGGCGGCTCCGCAGCGTCTCACCTTCGACGTAGGGCATCGTGAACCACAGGGACCCGTCGGCGTT
>DASSUE010000390.1:0-4498 GCA_035707305.1 Gemmatimonadales bacterium | reverse complement strand
CCTCGTCATTGGGCCACGGCGCTATTGCGTGACCGCCTGAATGTTGAGCGTGCCGCTGTAGGTGCCCGGCGGCAGTACCCCGGCGCCGGTCAGGTCGAGCTGAAGCTGCAGGTTGTCCGACCGGGTGGTGGTCTTGTTCGCGCCGTTGATGTTCACGTTGAGCAGCTGCAGGCTGCCGCCCGCTGCCCCCACACCGCCGACCGGATTCTGCGTAAAGGCCGCAAACGTCACCGGAACGCCGGTCGCGACGCGACCTCTCATTCGGCTGGAGGCGATCGCGGTGCCGCTCCCCGCATTGAACAGCGCCTGCGCCGGCGTCGCAAACCACGCGATCAACCGGACGCTACCGGTCTGGCCGGGGTGCAGGTCCCACTGGGTACGAATCACCACCGGACTGGGAAAGTTGTTGGTCGTGTTGTCGGTGAAGCTCGGCAGGGTCTGGGTCGCACCCGCCGTCACCGCGACCGACAGTTGGCTGCTCTTCGCAGCCGCCAGGGAGATGACCTGCGCATTCGAGACGGTACCGACCTGGGCAGCCGCCTGCGCCGTTCCGGTCGCGACGAGCGCGCCGGCAAAGCACAGACGGAGCCAGGAGCGGGAGTGGTTCACAGGATCGTCGCAGTGCGGACCGCTACTGCACCACTGCCTGGAGGTTCAGCGTACCCGAGTAGGTCCCCGGAACCAGCGTCGTAGCGGTGAGGTCGATCTGGAGCGCGAGGTTGTCGTTCCGCGAGCTTGCCAGCGGCGGCGTGGCAGCCGAGAAGATCTGGAGGCTTCCGCCCGCGGTACCAACACCGCCAACCGCCGCCCCATTGAAGGCGTTGAAGGTCGGGCTGCCGTTGAGCGAGGCCTTGACCTGCGACGAGGTGATCGAGTTGCCGCCGCTCACCAGCGCGTTCGCCGGCGTGGCGAACCAGCCCACCAGCGCCACCGATGCGCCCGCATTGAGATCCCACGTGGTGGTGATCGCGACGGGGGTGGGGAAGTTGTTGGTCGTGTTGTCGGTCAGCGTCGCCAGCGTCTGCGTGGCGCCGGACGTGACCGCAACGCTCAAGGTCGAGTTCTTGGTCGCGTTGATCGAGACTTGTGCGGTGTTCGAGGTGAGGCCGACCTGCGCCTCAGCTGCTCCAGCCCCGAACGCCGCGGCTGTCAGGACCAGGAACGCGCGCGTCGCCACGTGGTGCATGCCGGATCTCCGCCGTTTAAAGGTTTCGGCCCAGGCGGCCGAGAGTTGCTGCCGGGCCAGTACTCCGCGGCGGCGGTAGGGACAATTTCTATGCCAGCGGCGGCACAACTGGAGACACTGTCGACGAACTGGACGGACGGTCGGGGCGTGGAATGGCGTTGACGATCGCGCGTGCAACGGCTTGCCCGCCCGTCGAATGCGACGATTTCCAGCAGGGCAACCCTGTTCCGCCAGCCCGGGCGGCCGCGCGGTGGGCGGGGGGACGAGCTGCTGTAAAGGAGATCTACACCGGGAGGGTCAGCGGTGGTCGCTCACCGCAATTTGCCACGGGCGCTCATTCGTCGTCGTCCGGCGGGCTGCTCGGACGGGGACGCGCGCCTGGACGGACCAGCCGGATGGTGCCCTGAAAGCTCTCCAGATCGACGGCCGCGCCGCCCCGCCCGACCGTGAAGTCGAAGCGTTTGCCGCGTCGCTCGGTTAGGGTGACCGGAAAATCCGACTCGAAATCGCCCTGGAAGGTGGAGACCGACACCCGCGCGTCGGTTCCCGGCGGGATGGTGATCGTCACGTCGCCGTTGTGGGTCACCAGGCGGTACCGCCCGGCCAACCGGACTGGCCCGTCGTAGATCACGTCGCCGTTCACCGTAGTGGCGTCGACCGCGTCGGCCCGCACGCCGGCCAGCGTGATTCCCCCGTTCACGGTCTCGGCTCGCACCTCGCCGTCGGAGTTCTGCACCGTGACGTCGGCGTTGACGGACTCGACGTCGATGCGCCCCTTCGCCCCCTCGAGCGTGACGGCGCCTTCCACGGTGCTCAAGGCCACCAGTCCCTCGCCGCCCTTGACCGCGATGTCACCGTTCACCGTCTCGGCCCGGATCGCAGCCTGAACCGCGTCCACGGTGATGCTGGTGTTCACGCCATGGAGGCTCAGCGCCATCCATGCCGGCACCGTGATGTCGTAATCCGCCGGCCCGGAACGCGCGCCGCGGGTGTGCACGCTGACGGTGGCCGAAGACTGGTCCACGGTGAGCCGCGCACGGGGCCCGAGCTCCGCCTTGACCCGCACCGCGTTCCGGTTCCATGCGCGGATGATGATCGCGCCGGAATGCGCGCTGACCTCGAGTCGCTGGCTCCGCTCGACGGCGAACGTGGTGTCGGCCTGGGGCATCGCGATCGAGGCGAGCAGAGCGAGGCTGGCGAACACGGATGGCTCCTTTCAGCTCTGTGCGGCGGCCAGTGAGGCCGCGTGACGCAGCAGATCGAGCTTCTGGCGCATGGTACGTGCGAGATGCGCGTTGAGATATGCGTTGCCCGGGTCGGCCACGAGCGCCCGCTGGGCATCCGCGATGGCGCGGTCGATCAACGCGAGATTCCGCTCGAGCACCTGAACCGTGCTGCTGTCCAGCGTGCCACGTCCCGCGGTCAGCACGCGCTGCAGGTCGGCCACAGCTGCGTCGTAACGCGGCGCGGCCGCGCCCAGGCCTCCGACGGCGGTGATCGAGGGAGGATCGATTCCGGCCGCGGGCGGTGCGGCCGGCGGAGCCAGCCGGGTGGCGGCCCACCACGCGGCACCGCCGGAGCCCAGTGCGATCGTGACGGCCGCCGCCGCGAGCTCCGGCCACCCGAACGCCCATCGACGCCGGTGTCGCGCGCGGGCTGTCGGTCGAAGCGGTGTCACCCGATCTGCGGCGATACGGTTCGCGATGCCATCCCACAGCTCGCCGGGCGGCTGAGGCGCGGGTAGGGACCGGGCCCGCATCACTACCCGGGTGAGTTCGGCGAGCGTCGTGGTGCACGAGGGGCACACCGCCAGATGCCGCTCGAGCGCGCTGCGCTCGTCGGGGCTCAACTCGCCGTCGAGATACTCGCTCAGCCGGTCGGTCCAGGCGTCGGTGATCATCGCTATCGGCTAACGGTCCAGGTGGCGCCGCAGCGCCATCCGCGCGCGGTGGAGTTGCGACTTGGACGTACCCACCGCCAATCCCAGCAACTCTGCGATCTCCTCATGCCGATACCCTTCCACATCGTGGAGCACGAACACTTCGCGTGCCCCGGACGGCAGCCGTGCGATCGCAGTGTCGAAGTCGAGCGCGGTCTCGGGCCCGGATCGGCGGGCGGGTGTCGCGTCGAGCACATCATCGCCCTCCAGAAACCGGTTCCTCCGCGTCCCCAGCGCCTGCCGCCGGGCGAGAATGACGTTGACGCCGACGCGATGCAGCCAGGTGGAGAAGGCGGCCTCGCCGCGATAGGTACCGAGTTTCTGCCAGGCGCGCACGAAGATGTCCTGCGTCACCTCGTCGGCATCGTCGTCGTCCAGCATCCGCCGCACCAGGGCGTACACCCGTCCCACGTGGGCTCGGTAGAGTCGCTCGAACGCGTGCCCGTCCCCGCTGGCGGCCAGTGCGGCTTCCACCGCGTCCGCGTCGTTGCGGTCCAGGGCTCGGTCACGCTGCAGCAGCGTCGCTCCGGGTGGTGGGTTCGCCATGCACCGCCTTGGATCGGCTGCGGCGCGAGAAGGTTGCAGTCAAGGCGTGGAGAACCGCTGGGGAAATTAGCGGGCGATCGCGGCAGCCAGGGGGTCGCCGATGCGCTGCATGTGCGCCGCGATGCCGCGCAGCCGGACGTGGGCGGAATCGAACGCGCCCGCGGCTTGGGCGTCTACCAGGGACGTGAGCCCGGCGACGTGCGTCCGGATCAGATCGGCGACCACCGGCTCGGGCAAGTTCGGATTCGCCGCCGCGAGAAAGGCAGCAAAATCCTCGGCGTAGCCTGCGAGGTTGCGGGCCGCATCGTCCCGCATGGCGCGGTTGCCGGCACCGGTGGCTCGCGTGTAGTCGACCAGAAACACGATGTGTTGCCGCCACAGCTCGAGAAACGCCTTGCCCGACTCGTCGCCGTACACCGCACCGATGGCATGGGCGAGATCGCGCGAGTTCGCGTCGAGCGCCGTCCTGGCGGCCTTGGCTTCGCTCCCTCGTTTACCCAGCGCGGCCCCGGTGACCGCGGCTGCGAGGAACGCGTGCTCCACGAGATGACGGTTCAACCCGGTTCGGAGGTCAGCTGCCGACTGCGCCATCGCGACGCGGCCCGACAACACCAGGACGGCGAGCGGAATGCCCGCCGGCAAGATCGACTTGATCCGCATGCGCGACTCCCTGAGATGGTTGGGTCGTCACCACTGCCGCACAATGTACGAGCCTCTTGGCGGTCGCGCCCTCGAACGATAAGGTTCAGGCACCCCATCCGGCCCCCGCCATGACCGCCAGTCCGCACGCCTCGACCATCATCGCGCCGACCGGTTCCGTTCTCTCC
>DASSUE010000389.1:0-14598 GCA_035707305.1 Gemmatimonadales bacterium | reverse complement strand
TGCCCGGGCCGCCAGGGCGCGCACCTGGGGGTCATCATCCACGACGAGGATCCTGCCCTGACACCCGGGCGGCGTATCCACGGCGATCCGTCTGTAGGGGGCAGTGGAAATCCTAGGGGCGAAAGCGGAAACCGCAAGACTGAACCACCTTGCACTCTCCGTGGCGGGCTTCGCTTCCTCCGATAAAGCGGAGTGAGCCAAGTCACGGGCAGTCTGATGCAGTCTTTGTAATCAATATTCATGACGGGCAATCAGACGCCGCGCGTGCTAGTGGTTGACAACGAGGACGTGGTCCGCGTCCTCATGGCACGGATGCTTCGAGACGGCGGCTATGATGTTGTGGAGGCTGCCAACGGCCGGGTCGCGTTGGACCTGCTCGGGGCGGCGCCGACTAACCACTTCGATGTGGTAGTGACCAACACACAGCTGCCCGGCATTAACGGATTCGAGTTTGTCCGGACGATGCTGGAACAGCACCCCCAGTTGCGAGTGATTCACATATCGGGCCACCCCGAATCGCTCGATGATGAGCGATTTGACGCTCTAGACGGCGTCGTGACGACGCTTGCAAAACCCTTCACATCAGCGGCCCTGAAGGGGGCTGTAGAGCGCGCTCTCGAAGCTGCGCGGCACGTCTAACAGCTTCGCAATCGGAAAGTGGCAAACCCATAGGGCTATTCTTCGAGCGACGTATTAGCTGGCCTGCTTCGTGGGGAGGCGACGACTCATGTGCCTTGGAGCCGCCGATGCCCTTCCCACGCCCGCGCACATGCCGCAAAGCCGACCAAGCTGTCCTGCCGGACGCTGAGCCCATCGCCCCGGTAGAGCGTCCCACCGCCTTCAACGATCCCGCTTGGGTTCTTGAACCCGAGCATGACGGCTTCCGGGGACTGGTCTACGTCACGCCCGGTGGCTGCACCATCCGGTCGAAACGGGCCAACACCTTTCGACGATTCGATGCCCTCTGCGGTCCACTACGCGACCTGGTCGCCGCACGCGCGGCGATTCTGGACGGAGAGGTATTCGCTCTCGATGCTGAGGGCCGGCCTCAGTCTTATGGATCTCTTGCGCGGGCGGGGCCGGCTCGCCTTCGCCGCCTTTGACATCCTCTGGCTGGACGGTCAGGACCTACGACCCCAACCACTCACTAACCGGAAGTCCCACCTCGGTACCGTGCTGCCCTATGAGACGTCGGAGGTGTTCGGGACGATGGTGGTGGAGGAACACGGGTGGGCGTTGTTCGAGGCGGTGAAGCGGCTGGACTTGGAGGGAATTATCGCCAAGCGAAAGGCCGATCTTTGCGAACCGAGGACGATCCGGTACAAAGTGGAGAATCCCGATTACTCGCAGGCGGAAGGGCGTGGCGACCTTTTCAGCCGTCCGCGTCGAAGGTAGCTCGGCGCATATGCCAACCTACGTTGTGCGGATCGAGGGTGAGAGCGGCACGCTGCTCGAACACGCCGATGTAACGGTCGAGATCATCGGTGAAGGCGAGTGGCGGGGCCGGTTCCTGGCTCCGTCCGAGGTCAAGATCGAACTGGGAGCCGTACTCGACCTTGCCTTCGCCGATGGTCGCCACGGGCAAGGGCGGGTAGATCGCGCTCGGCATGGCTCAGCGAAGAAGCGGCAACTGATGAGTCTCGTTGGCATAGGTCGACTGAGCTAAGAAGAGCACATGATACCCCAGAGGGAACAATGAGCAAGCGCCCACGTGCCAAACTTGCGAAGCAGATCCACGATCCTGCAGATCCCGACGTCCGCAAGCCCAAGCAGCCGCACGTTCCCAAATTCAAGGCAGGTAAGAAGCGGGATCGCTCCGCTCGCCGGGTCAAGAATGGACCCAGGACCGAGCCCGGGCGAACTGTTTGAGAGGCGGAGGCGGTGAAGAGATGGCGCGATTTTCATTGCGTCGGATGCGGCGTTGCACGATCCGGTCGAAGCGATTGCGGCGATCAAACCTCTTGGGAGTGATCGGCCGCACGGCGCGGTGATGCGCCATCCGCCATAGGTTGCCGGCGGGTTCCTCCCACATCGAGGTTGTTATGCGAGTCCGCTTCAGGTCATTCATGATAGGAACGCTCCCGGTGGTTCTCTTGCTTGCGTGCGGGCCAAAGAACACGGAAGGTGAGGGAACCGAGGTCGAACCGAGCCCCAGCGGTGGTCGCACCGAGCGCCCCGGAGAGGCTGATCAAACCGGCCGGGTGACAAAGACGCCGGGCGACAGCATCCGTCCCGAGGACACGCTGTCCGCGCCTAAGCCGGGCACGTACGGACCGGACACTACGTCGGACACCAGCACGGTGACTAAGACGGTGAGCGACAGCGTCCGCCTCGACGACACGCTATCCACACCGAGCCCCGGCACCTACGCCCCCGACTCCGCTGCGGATAGCAGTCGGCCGTAACGCTAGGCGGCCTGTCCCAGCGCTGCGAGGCCGGCCCGGACGGGTCGGCCTTTCGCTGGAGCCCTTGCTTCACCAGCGGGAACGCTCCAAGCCCCGACGATCACCCGCCCGCGGCACAGTGCGCGCCAGGCGCCTTGCAGTACCGAATTGCCCCTCACTCCTCCGATTCGCCCTCAGCGCCGACCATCTGGGCCTCTTGGTTGACCCCTCCCTCGGCGATCTTGGTGAGTTTCTTGTCGGCCGCTTCTTCCTCCGCCAAATTCTCTTGAAGTAACCGGGCAGCGCGGTCTTGGCCGAGCAGCTGGGCGTACGTGATCAAACAACCGTAGGCTGCGATTTCGTAGTGCTCCACCCGCTGCGCAGCGGAGATGAGCGCGGCATCGACCACCGCATCCTCCCCCTCCTGCTCCAGAATCTCTTTGCCCTCCTCGACCAACCCGAGCATCCCGCGGCAAACCTTCGTGCGAGGCGTCTCGTCGAACTCCCGAAACACGCGTTCAAGCCGCTGGACCTGGTTCTGCGTTTCCTTCAAATGCTGGGTGATCGCGGCCTGAAGCTCGGGCGAAGCTGCGGCCTTGGCCATTCGGGGAAGGGCACGAACGAGTTGTTTCTCCGCATGCAGCATGTCCTTCAACTGATCGATGAAGAGGCCTTCTAAAGAGTCGAGGCTCATAGGGAAGCTCCAAGGGGTGAAGTGTGGGTGCCCGGAAAAACAACGAGAGCGTACGCATACGGCCGCGTGCTTGCTGTGACGGATTGCCGAAGGTTGGCCACCGTGTATTCCTCGACGGTGGTGCAGCCCCCGCACGTGACCGCTGTCACTCTCGGCCGTCACAGACGGTCCGGGTTCCGGGGACTACGCTAGGGGTCGTTTAACCACGCGTTGGAGGCTCCTGCCATGCCGCCCGGAATCCAAAGCTCCACGCCCGTCGCCACTCCACCGATATGCCTTCCAATGAACTTGGCATGCGGTTCTATCATGAAGATGGCGTAGTCGCGCACCCGCTCCACCAACATGCGGATGCGACTATCGCTGTCCCACTTGGAATGGGCCTCCCCCGCCCGGGATGCGCTGTCCGCCGCTTGATCCCGCTCCACGGCTCGCTCGCGCTGGAGCACGCGGTGCAGCACGGCCGACGAGGATGGCGAGTGGGAGGGCGAATCCTGCATCCGCAGCGTAAGGTTCGTCCGCTCGACGTAGGACGTGGAGATTAGGTCGGTATCAGGCCGACCGATGGTGCGGCCCTTCTCCGCTCCAATAGGCGACGCGCGACTACCCCTCGGTCTCACCTCGTCGGTGATTGGGATAGCCGGAAGAGGCAAGGCTGTACCTTCCTGCGGGACCGACGCCCGCAACCAGCAACGGTCCGCCTCGTGAGGCGGACCGTTGCTGACGCTTGCCGTGGACGTACGATTGACGTATAGACGTGCGGTTTCACGCGGTTCCAGCAGCTTCCAGCGGCGAGCCGCTAGGGTGAGCGCCCACCGGTGCCGCTGCTCTACGGGCTTATGAGTGCCGTGCTCTAACCAGCTGAGCTACCCTGCCGGATCGGCACAACGTAAACCCGAAGCGGCCGGCGGCGGAAAACCCCGCCGGCCGCTTCCGATTCACCCTCACGCGAAGAGATCCACCACCGCCGCTCGCTCGGCGCGAAGCCGGCTCCGCCCTTCCCTGAAAGTCTGGTCCAGCAGCTTCACACAGGCATAGACCGCCGAGACATTTGGTGTCGGCGTGCCGGTCAGCACCGCCAGCTCGAGCACCGCCTTCATCAGCGCGTCGATCTCCAGCGCCCGCCCCGCCTCCACGTCCTGCAGCATCGAAGTCTTGTGGCCAGCGATCTGCTCGGCACCCGCAAGCCGGCGCTCGGGCGGCAGACGCAGCGTCACGCCGAGCTGCCCCGCCACCCGCTCGCCTTCCCGCATCATCTCGAGCGCGAGGGACCGCGTCTCCGGTGCCCGGCAGATGTCCGCGAGATACGCGTGCGTGAGCGCGCTCAACGGGTTGAAGGCCAGCGAGCCGATCGCCTTGAGCCAGATCTCGGCGCGAATGTCCGGCAGGATCGGAGACTTGAAGCCGGCACTTACCAGCAGCTCCGACAGCGACTGCACACGAGGAGTCGTGGCGCTGTCGAGCTCGCCCACCGGAAACCGGAAGCCTTCGACGTGGCGCAGCAGACCCGGGGCGACCTGCTCCACTGCAGGGTACGCCACGCATCCGATGATCCGGCTCGCGGGGAGATGGTGCTCGATCACGCCGAGCGGGTCGAGGCACTCGATGCGCCGACCGTCGAGCGACCCGCCGTGCCGCTGGAAATACCACCACGGAATCCCATTCTGGACCGTAACCAGCACCGTGTGCGGATCGAATAGCGGCGGGAGCAGCGGGGCGACGCCTTCGATCTGATACGCCTTGACGCCGAGGATGACGACGTCCTGCCGTCCCACCAGGGAGAAGTCATCGGTCGCATCGACGTTGGTCACGACGCGTTCGGCGCCCTCGGTGCCGACGATCCGAAGCCCCTCGGTTCGAATCGCCTCGAGATGCTCACCCAGCGTCACCAGTGTCACGTCATGGCCGGCTTCGGCAAGCCGTCCGCCCATAAACCCGCCGATCGCACCCGCCCCAGCTACGCACACCCGCATGCGGTCGCTCCCCGTCAAGGCTCTGTATCTGGCGTGATGATTGCGCTTGATTGCGCATTACTTCGCAAGCTCCACGCCGTCCAGCGCCCGACTGTGGAAGGAGTCGTATGTCGAGCTTTACCATCAGACCCGCGCGCGCGGACGAGGGGCCGGCGATCCTCGAGATCATGCGGCCGTGGAACATGCACCACGTTCCTTCGGCGGAGATGGAAAGCCTGGAACTCGCCTGCTTTTTCGTGGCCGAGGCGGATGGAGCGATGATCGGCGCGGCGGGCTACAAGCTCTTGGGCCCGGGCCAGGGGAAAACGACGTTGCTCGCCGTCCTGCCGGCCTATCTGGGCTCAGGAGCGGGGGCCGCACTCCAGGACGCGCGGCTGCAGGCGATGGCGGCGCTCGGCGTGGATACGGTCACGACCAACGCCGATCGGCCGGAAACAATCGAGTGGTACCAGACCCGCTTCGGCTACCGGCAGGTGGGCAAGCTCGCGAAAGTTCACGACTTTGGCCGGTCCGACATCGACCAGTGGACCACGCTGCAGATGGACTTGGGAGCGTACCTGCGGTCGAAACGACCGGCCCCCTCGGCGGCAGGCCAGTGAGTCGCAGCGTGGGCACCACACTCGTGTGGGGCCCACGCAACTGCGCCTTCTAGGGTTCGCTATCGGGCGCCGGCACCAGCTTGTAGAGAAACTCTCCCTGCCGGATCATCCCGAACGACTCCCGAGCTACCCGCTCTTGCACGCGCGGATCGCGCTCGATCGCCCGCGCGGCAGCGGTGAGCGAGTCTACCGTGCGCTGAAGCTCGGCCACGCGCACGGCCTCCTCCGCAGCCTGCCGCTTCAAGGTCACCAGGTCGAACACGCTGTACTCACCGCCCATCAGGGCGAAGGCGCCAGCCGCCAGGATGGCCGCCAGCCCGAGCCAGCGTCCGGGCGTCACAGTGGGTATAAGTCCCGGCCGGGGTAGTGCGCGAGCTCGCCCAGCTGCTCGGAAATCCGCAGCAGCTGATTGTACTTGGCGGTGCGGTCCGTGCGGCTCGCGCTCCCGGTCTTGATCTGGCCCGCGCCGGTCGCCACTGCAAGGTCGGCGATGAAGGTGTCTTCGGTTTCGCCCGACCGGTGCGAAATGATGACGCCGTAGCCACTGCCCTTGGCGAGCTCGATGCACTGCAGCGTCTCCGTGAGCGTGCCGATCTGATTGACCTTGACCAGCACCGCGTTGCCGACGCCCTCCTCGATCCCGCGTCCGAGCCGATCCACGTTGGTCACGAACAGATCGTCGCCGACCAACTGCACTCGGTCGTGCAGCCGCTCAGTGAGCAGCGCCCATCCCTCCCAGTCGTCCTCGGCCAATCCATCCTCGATGGAGACGATCGGATAGCGGTCGATCCACCCCTGATAGAGCTCCACCATCTGCTCCGCGCTCCGGCGGCTGCCATCGCCCTTCTTGAAGACGTACTCGCCGTCCTGGTGGAGCTCGGACGCCGCGACGTCGAGCGCGATGGCCAGGTCCTGCCCCGGCTTGTACCCTCCGGCCTCGATGGCCTGCATCACCGCGTCGAGGGCCGCTTCGTTGGACGGAAGCATCGGTGCGAACCCGCCCTCGTCTCCTACGGCGGTGGAGAGGCCCTTCTTCGACAGCACCTTCTTCAGCGCGTGAAACACTTCCACGCCCATCCGGAGCCCCTCGGCGAAGGTCTCCGCCCCGATCGGCACCACCATGAACTCCTGCGCGTCCACGTTGTTCGAGGCATGAGCCCCACCGTTCAGGATGTTCATCATCGGTACCGGCAGCACCCGCGCCATCGGCCCGCCCAGATACCGATACAGAGGCAGTCCGGTCTCCTCCGCCGCCGCCCGCGCCACGGCGAGCGAGACGGCGAGGATGGCGTTCGCGCCGAGCTTGCTCTTGTTGGGGGTGCCGTCGAGCTCCATCATCTCGGCATCGATCGCGATCTGGTCGGCGGCGTCCATACCCTCGAGCCGGGGTCCGATCACCTCGTTCACGTTGCGGACTGCTTCGACTACACCCTTGCCGAGGTACCGTTCGTTATCCCCGTCGCGCAGCTCGACCGCCTCGTGCTCGCCGGTGGAGGCGCCGCTCGGGACGGCGGCGCGCCCATTCGCGCCACCGGACAGGACCACATCGGCCTCGACAGTGGGGTTGCCACGGCTATCGAGAATTTCGCGAGCATGCACTTCGATGATGGTGGACATGGGGGCGCAAGCTATGTCGAGAGCGTTAGGCACGGAAGTGATCGAATCCGCTCAGCGCGACCTCACATCCGTGAAGAAGAAAGGTCACGCCGGCCCCGGCGCGGACATCTCCAATCAGGGTGAGCGGAACGCCACACGCGTGGGTGAGCTCGACCGCATCGCGCTCGGCGAAGAGCGGCGGCAACGCCACCAGCAACTCGTAGTCCTCGCCCGCCTCGGCCGCGAACCGGGCAGTATCGACACCGGTGCGCTGCGCTTCCGCCAAAGCCACCGGCGCGACCGGTAGCCGGTCGACCTCGATCGAGAGCGCCACACCCGATGCCGCCGCGAGGTGGGGAGCGTCGCCGGCCACACCGTCGCTCAGGTCCAGCATCGCGTGGGCGCCGAGCGCGGCCAGCTTGGCGCCGACGGCAATGCGCGGCTCCGGTCGAGCGAACGCCTGCCGTGCGTCGGCGGGAGGCGGCTCGCCGCGCTGCCAGTGCACCAGCGCAGTCCGCGCGGCGCCCAGCGAGCCGGTGACCCAGACTCGATCGCCCGGCACGGCGCCGGCCCGGGTGAGCGGGCGCGCGGCACGGCCGAGCACCGTGACCGCAATGCACCACGCCGCGCCCCGGGACAGGTCGCCACCGAGCACGGTACCACCTGCAGCGGTAGCCGCGTCGCCAACGCCGCGCATGACGGCGACGAGGTCGTCGTCGGAGCCGTCGGCCGGAATCGTCACGGCTGTGAGCACGCCGACCGGGGTTGCCGCGGTGGCGGCCAGATCGGAGAGCGCCGACGCCGTTGCTCGCCACCCGATTTCCTCCGAGCTCAGCCATGGCCGCCGGAAATGCACGCCCTCCACACTCACATCCGTGCTGACGGCGAGAAACCCGTCGACGTCCGGGATCAGCGCGCAATCCCCGCCGAGTGACGAGGCGGCGGGTCCGAGCGCGGCGGCGATGGCGCGGATCCGGTCGAATTCGCGGCCGGGACCCAGCGGCAAATGGTGGGTCATACGGTCAGCGGCCGCGCGAGCTCGAAGAGGATCGGCGGCCGGGTGGTATGGCCAGTCACGAGACGCGACCATTCGCGCCAGAGGTCCGGCAGGGCGGAGATGACGTCCATCGGCCGCAGGCTTCGCGCACCGGTGCGCCGGGCTGCGAGGTCGGCGGCCCGGCCCAGCTGCTCCGCGCCGAGCGCCGCTGCGACGTCGGGCTCGACCCCGCGCGCGAGTGCCGCACCGATCAGTCCCGCAAGCACGTCCCCGCTGCCGCCGGTGGCCAGCCCCGGATTTCCAGCCGCGATCGTCAGTGAGCGCCTTCCCGGCCGGGCTACCACCGTGGGCACCCCTTTGAGCAGCAAGGTGGCGTCGAGCCGGTCGGCCGCGGTTGCGGCGGCACCCCAGGGATCCAGCTCGCGCTGCGATGCGAGCTCGGGGAAGAGCGCGCGAAATTCTCCGGGATGGGGGGTGAGCACGGTGGGGCGCGTCCGGGCCACTGCAGCGAGCTCGGCCGTGCTGCCCTGAAATGCGATCAGTCCGTCGGCGTCCACCACGGCTGCGGCCGCGAGGTCCAGCACGGCCGTCACCAGTTCGCGCCGTCCGCCGTCGCGGCCGAGTCCGGGGCCGATGACGACGGCGTCGGCCTTGCCGATCAGCTCCCGGGCGGCTCCAGCAAGCGGCACGTCGAACGCCTGCGGGAGTGTCTGCAGATCGGGTTCCGCCTGCAGCAATGATTCGATCGTCTCGGCCGGTGCCACCGCATGGACCAGCCCGGCCCCCGCTGCGAACGCCGCGCGGGCCGCCAGACGCAGGGCACCGCTCATTCCCGGTGCGCCACCCACGACGACGACCCGCCCACGCACACCCTTGTGGTCGGCCGCATGCAGCGCGGGCAGCCATGCGGCGGCATCGACGTCGCCCACGAGCGCCGGCCAGTCCGGCGCGCCCGGTGGATGACCGATGTCCAAGACGACGATTTCGCCCGACTCGTCGCGGGCAAGCAGATGGCCGCGGCGCACCCCGCCGAAAGTCACCGAAACGTCGGCCCGGGCCGAGCCGTGCACGGCGCCGGTTCCGAGGTCGAGCCCGGTCGGTCCGTCCACGGCTACCACGGGCACCGAGGCGTCGTGAACCCGGTCGAGCAGCGAGGCAACCGCGGGGCGCGGCGGCCCGGACGCGCCGGTGCCGAGCAGCGCATCCACCACGAGCCCGGCATACGGCCACGGACCGTCGGGCGCGACCTCGCGAACACCGACCGCCCGGGCCAACGTCGCCATTCGAGCTCTGAGCGCGGACCCCTCACCCGGCGTGGCAGCCACCCATACCGGCACATCCACGGCATGCAGCGCCCGGGCGATCACCCAGCCGTCGCCGCCGTTGTTCCCCGGCCCGACCGCCACGAGTACTCCGTGCCGGAGCTCGGTGCGGTACCGCTCGGCGATGACCGCCGCGATCGCGCGGCCGGCCGTCTCCATGAGCGTCGCGAGCGAGATGCCCGCCGCTTCGGCCTGCGCGTCCCACTGGGCGGCCTGCTCGGGTGTGAGGACGGGGATCATCTCAACCGAGTGACGAGTCGTGAACGACGACGGGCTCCGAGGCAGGGAGCACAGCGGAGCCCGACAGGACGGCGATCCTCATGCGTCACTTGTCACTCGTCACTCGTCACTCACTTCCCCCACTTGCCAGGCATAATCCTCGACGAATGCCGCCGCGAAATCGTAGACCTCGGCGAAATCCTGCTCGCGATCGCCCGGCTGTGTCACCAGCAGACCGATATCGACCAGGGTGAACACGATGCGACCGAAATCCTCCGTGCGGGTGATGCCCCAATGCTCCAGCACGTGCGGCGCCAGCAGCCCGAACTGCTCGCGCGCCAGATCGCGGCAGGCCCAGGCGAGCTCCTGTCCGGTCACGTGACGGCGCACGGGCAGCCGAGTCTGGATGTACTCGACGGTGGCGAGCATGAACAGGTACGCCCGCTCGTGGTACGCTCCCCCGCGGGCCCGGATCTGGGCCAGCACGTCGTCGGCGAACTGGAGCTCGTTCACGCGATGATTCCCGGTCAGGCCGAGCGACGCACCCGGGCGCGGGCGCGCCCAGCGGGCTCGTACAACGGAAATGCCGAGGTGAGCTCGCGCACCTCACTGCGGATGCGCGACAACGTGGACTCGTCCTGCTTGGAGAGCGCCAGATCGATGAGCTGCGCCACCCGCCCCATCTCGTCCCGACCCATGCCGCGGGTAGTCACCGCCGGCGTACCGATGCGGATACCACTGGTGACGAATGGCGACTGCGGGTCGTCCGGAATCGTGTTCTTGTTGACCGTGATGCCTGCCTTGCCCAGGATCGCTTCCGCCGCCTTGCCGGTCAGATTCTTGGCGCGGAGATCCACCAGCATCAGATGCGAGTCGGTTCCACCGGAGACGATGGCGAAGCCCCGCTCCACCAACGCCGCTGCGAGCCTCTGCGCATTCGCGACGACCTGCCGCGCGTAGGCCTTGAAGTCGTCGGTCAACGCCTCGCCGAACGCAACCGCCTTGGCGGCGATGACGTGCTGAAGGGGGCCGCCCTGGGTGCCGGGAAACACCGACTTGTCGATGGCTTTGGCATGTTCCGCGATCGACAGGATGAGTCCGGAGCGCGGACCCCGCAGCGTCTTGTGCGTGGTGCTGGTGACCACGTGGGCATGCGGTACCGGAGACGGATACACGCCGCCGGCCACGAGGCCGGCGAAGTGGGCCATATCCACCAGGAAGAACGCGCCGACCTCATCCGCGATGGAGCGGAAGGCCGCGAAATCGATGATCCGGGCGTACGCGCTGCCACCCGCGATGAGCAGCTTCGGTTGCTCCCTGCGGACTTGCTCCCGGAGCTGGTCGTAGTCGATCAGGCCGGTCGCCGGATTCACGCCGTACTGGACCGACCGCCAGATGGTTCCACTGTGATTGACCGGAGCGCCGTGCGAGAGATGTCCGCCGTGCGGCAGCGCGAGCCCCATGATGGTGGACCCTGGCGGCGCCAGGGCCATGAACGCGGCGAAGTTCGCCTGCGCGCCCGAGTGCGGCTGCACGTTCGCGTGCGCGGCGCCGAACAACTGCTTCAAGCGGTCGATGGCGAGCTGCTCGACCTCGTCCACCACCTCGCAGCCACCGTAATACCGTTTGCCCGGGTATCCCTCGGCGTACTTGTTGGTCAGCGGGGTGCCCATCGCGTCGATCACCGCCCGGCTCGCGAAGTTCTCGCTGGCGATCAGCTCGAGCCCCTGCTGCTGCCGCCGCAGCTCCCGGTCGATGAGGCGCGCCACCACGGGATCGGCGTCGCGGAGCGAGGCGTTGTGATCGAGCGTCATGGAGACTCCTCGTCGATTTTCGCGATGCGCCGCGCGTGGCGCCCGCCTTCAAATCCAGCATTGAGCCAAGCCTTCAGGATCGCGACGCCGTCATCGGCGGACACGAACCGGGCGGGTACAATGAGCACGTTGGCGTCGTTGTGCTCGCGCGCCAGCCTCGCGATCTCGGGAGACCAGGCCACCGCGGCGCGAACGCCCGGATGGCGGTTGGCCGTGTAGGACATGCCGAGGCCCGAGCCGCACAACAATACACCCCGCGCCGCCTCACCACGTTCCACCTGCCCCGCCACCTGGTGCGCGAAGTCGGGGTAGTCAACCGCGTCCGGACTGTTGGTGCCGAGGTCGAGCGGCGCGTACCCGAGCGACTCGAGCTCGGCGACCAGCCGCTGCTTGAGCGGGTAGCCGGCGTGGTCGGCGCCGATCGGGATGACTTCCCGCATGCTGCCTTCCCGCATGCTCCAATGTATAGAAAGAGTCGCCGCCAGACGAGATCAGGAAGGAGGTGCGTACGTATAGAAGCCGCGACCGCTCTTCTTGCCCAGTTGGCCTGCGGCAACCATCCGGCGAAGCAGCGGGCAGGGGCGGTACTTGTCGTCACCCAGCCCGCGGTGGAGCACCTCCATGATCGCCAGGCAGACGTCGAGACCGATGAAATCGGCCAGCGCGAGCGGCCCCATCGGATGCGCCATCCCCAGCTTCATCACGGTGTCGATCGCTTCCGGCTCGGCGACGCCTTCCATGACGCAGAAGATGGCCTCGTTGATCATCGGCATCAGCACCCGGTTGGACACGAACCCCGGGTAGTCGTTCACCTCCACCGGCGTCTTGCCGAGAGCGCGCGCGGTGTCCATCACCGCCTTGGTGGTCGCGTCGCTCGTCGCGTGACCCCGGATCACCTCGACCAGCTGCATCACCGGTACCGGGTTCATGAAGTTCATCCCGATCACCTGCGCCGGCCGGCGGGTCCGGGCCGCGATGTCGGTGATCGAAATCGAGCTCGTGTTCGACGCGAGGATCGCGTCAGCCGGCGCGAATCGGTCGAGCTGGGTAAACACCTCGAACTTCGTGGCCGGATCCTCGCTCGCGGCTTCGACGACCAGGGTCGCGTCACGCGCGGCGGCCAGGTCCTCCGCCGGACGAATCCGTTCGAGGATCGGTCCCGCTGCGTCCGCGGCGATGATGCCCTTCTTGGCCTGGCGCTCCAGGTTGCCGCGGATCGTCGATACCGCACGCTCGAGCGCGCCGGGTGCGGTGTCGATCAGGGCGACCTCCCACCCGTGCTGCGCGAGGACGTGCGCGATGCCGTTGCCCATCGTGCCGGCTCCGACCACGGCGGCGCGGCTCATGCCGACTCCTTTCGGGCCCAGCGGACCGTGACTGCGATGACAAGCGCGAGTGCGGCCGTCGAGACGACACCTCCCTCCGGACCGAACCGACCGCCTGACAGCCAGGCGGGCTCACCGGCGTGATAGTCGAGCAGCGGGATGCGGTATGGGAGGCCGCTGACCGGAGCGTCCAGCGCGGCCAGGGTGGCATTCCACCCCAGATGGGCCCCGAACGCGGTCCACAACCCGCCCGGCGCATAGAAGGCGACGCCGAGAAACAGTCCCGCCAGCGCGATGTTGCCAAGGGCGAGTGGCGTCACGTCGGGGTTAAGCCAGTGGAAAGCGGAAAACGTCAGCGCCGATACCACGAGCAATGACGTGGGCCGGCTGGTAACGGCAGCGACGAGGACCAGCGGCACGCCGCGGAACATGACCTCTTCGCTGAGGGCCGCGGGCACGAGCGCGAGGGTCGTCTTGGTCACCTGCAGGGCATAATCGCCGAGGCCGCCGCTGTCCCGCGACCAGTAGGCACTCCCGGCCACGACTGCCGCAACCAGCGCGAGACTCGCCGCGCCCGCCCCCAGTGCCAGCCCGCCCAGCATGCCCCGCACGCCCCTGGCAGGGCGTTCCCAGCGGAGGGCGGCGCGGTCGAGGTGCAGGAACTTGAATCCGACGATCCAGGTGGCAAGACCAAACCCGAGCAGCTGGCTCACTCCCCCAGCGAGGGTTTGCGCGCCGCCGGGCCGTTCCAGCACCCGCGTGCCGGCCTGCAGGTCACCCTGTCCGTACGCCAAAGCGGCCAGCGAGAACAGCGCCGTCGTGACCGCGAGGCCGATCAGCAGGAAGGCGATCGACCATCCGATCGCCTTCAGGATCTCGCGGGCACCAGCCGGGGCCGCGGTCAAAGCCGCGAATGAACCCGGCGGCCGAGCGCGAGGATGATCAGCGCGGCGATGCCGATCTTGAGAAGATCGCCCGTAAGGAAGGGCACGAGACCGAAGCGCGCGGCCGCCCCCACATCTCCGGTGAGGATCGCCAGCTGCGCCGACCCGCCGAGATGGATCACGACCATACCGGCGGCGCAGCCCAGCAGCACCCGCGCCACCCTCCGGCCCTCACCGCGCGCAGCGATCCAACCGACGACCGCGGCGGCGAGCGGATACGCGAGCAGATAGCCGCCGGTGGGACCGAGAAGGCGGGCCGCGCCGGGCGGACCCACCGGGGCAAAAACAGGGAGCCCGAGCGCACCGAATGCGACATACAGCACCAGCGCCGCGGCCCCGAGCCGCGCACCCAGGACCCCGCCTACCACCAGCACCGCCAGCGGCTGCAGCGTCATCGGCACCGGCGTGAACGGCAGCGGGACGGCCACCTGCGCGGCAAGCGCTACGACTGCGGCACCGGCCACGATGGCGAGCAGGCGCCGGGCGGCGAGACTCCCCGGCGCCACGTGCGCCCCGCTCACGACCAACGGCTCAGTCCGGTTCATACCCGCTCCACGCTGAGAGCCACTGCGTTGCCGCCACCGAGGCACAGGGTCGCGAGACCGGTGGCCGCACCGCGATCCTCCAGGGCGTAGAGCAGCGTGGTAAGCACCCGCGCACCGCTCGCTCCGATCGGGTGCCCCAGCGCCACTGCGCCGCCGTGCACGTTCACCCGGTCCCAATCCCATCCGAGT
>DASSUE010000388.1:0-4585 GCA_035707305.1 Gemmatimonadales bacterium | reverse complement strand
CCTCGATCCATTCAGTATTGAGCAGCTCGCCGCCCGGCACCCCACGCTCGAGCAGAACGGTCTTCAGCAGCCCGCGGCCGGCGTACAACGCGGCGCATAAGCCGGCCGGGCCGCCCCCGATGATCACGACTTCGTAGCGATGATTGAGGATCATGCCGGAATATACGGGGAGCCGGCGATGGAACGACCGCCGGCGGTCGGGCCCAGGTGAAGCAGACTGACGGCGCCATGGCAGGAGGACACCGTACCGACAACGACGTCCATCTCAACGCCCGCGGCTCCGGCGCTGGCCACGAGTTCGTTCCCCGCCAGCACTTCGACGACGTCGAACATGCCCACTCCGTAAGCACGATGGCGGCAGACGAACAGTACCGGCCCCGAGACGGCACCGTGGCGTCCCAGCCGCTCTGTGAATTCCGCCAGCGCATCTGACATTTCCCAGGTGCGCGGGGCCGCGATCACCGGACACGTCGCCGGCTCGACGCAGTGGACGGGGCACAGCCAATCGGCGAACGAGACGTAGCGGGTGCCGTCTGTGTGCAGGCGGTCGTACGGCATCCCGCTCGCGACCTCGGCCGGCCGCTGGGTCACGGTCCGGCCGGGCCACCGCCGCCGGGCGGTCCGCAGCAACCAGTCGAACATCAGATGCGGCATGAGCGGGGATGGAACGATCGCATCCGGCCCCGGTGATCCGGTGCCGAGATAATCGTCGAAGAACCGATCCCACTCCTCCACTCGAAGCTCCACGCCCGGACCCTCGACTCCTTCAGCTGCGGCGCGGCACCCGCGGTCATGATCCACCAGGAGTAAGCGTTCCCACGTCGCCGCACCGCGGCTCCGCGCACGCAACAGCTGGCCGGCGTAGAAGCTTCCGTAACACCCGCCCCCGACCACCACGATATCGCGAAACGCCACCGGATCACTCACCGCCACCCTGCCCGTCGGATCGGCGTCCGACTCGAAGCGATCGCCCTCCGTCCACCGTGAGGACGGTGCCCGTCACGAAGTCGCCTTGCTCGAGGAGATAGAGCACGGCGGCCACGGCGTCCTCCGGCCGGCCGAGCCGGCCGAGCGGTGTGGCGCGAACCAGCTTCGCCCGCATGTCCTGAGTGTAGTCGTCCGGCACGAGGACAGCCCCGGGTGCAACGGCATTGACCGTGACGTCGGGTGCCAGACTCAGAGCCAGTACCCGAGTCAGCATGACCACGCCCGCCTTGCTCACCGAGTGCGCGGCGAACCCAGGCCACGGCTCGAGTCCGCCGACGTCTGCCAGGTTGACCACCTTCCCTTTGGCGGCCCGCAGCGCGGGGGCGGCGCCTTGGGTGCAGAAGAAGACCGAGCGGAGGTTCAGGTTGAGGATCTCATCCCAGGCGGCCGGCGTGGTGTCCTCCAGCCGAAGCCGGCGCATCACCGCCGCGGAGTTCACCAACACGTCGAGCGCGCCGAACCGCGACACGACCCTGCCCGGCAGCTCGCGGGCGGCGCCGGCGTTTGTGAGATCGGCGGCGAAGCATTCCGCGTCGCCGCCGGCGGCCCGGATCTCGTCGCGCAGGGACGCGCCGCCTTCGGCCGAGGCGTGGTGATGGAGCGCGAGTCGAGCGCCGCGCGCCGCGATTGCGGCGGCGATGGCACGGCCGAGCCGGCGACCGGCACCGGTGACGAGGGCCACTCGGCCGCGCAGGTCCATCTCAGCCGGCGTGAGGACGAATCGGTCGGATCGTGCCGGTCACCGTTGACGCGGGGTCGGTCAGGTCGAGCACCGCGGCGCAGATGTCGGCCAGCTCGACGTACCGCGCCTCCGTCCCGACGGAGGCCACATTGTCCGGCGTGCGCACCATCCCCGGTGCGACGGCGTTGACCCGAATGCGCCGATCGGCCAGCTCGTGGGCGAGACTCAAGCTGAAGCCGGCAACGGCGGCTTTGGCGGCGCTATAGACGGCCATCGGACTCTGGGGCTCGAGCACCGCGATCGATGCGAAGTTCACGATGGCCCCCTGCGTCGCCGCGAGCGATTCGACAGCCGCCTGAGACACCAGGAACGCCGTCTTCACATTGATGGCGATCTCGCGGTCGAAGTCCCGGACGGTCGCCTTGCCGATGGGGCCGAACGTGGTGAGCCCGCCAGCGACGTTGATCACCGCGTCGAGACGCCCGTAGTGCCGCATCGCGGTCTCCACCGCGAGCGCCGCGATGTCGGGCACCGTGAGATCGCCCGCACTCGGCTGCGCGTCGATCCCGGCAGCCTGGAATTCGCGGACTCGATGCGACACGCCGACCGCGTCCAGATCCGCGGCCACCACGCGGGCGCCGGCACGCCCGAACGCGAGCGCGACCGCGTGGCCGATCTGACCGGCGCGGCCCACTCCGGTGATGAGCGCGACGCGATCCCGAAATCGGGTGTCGTTCATAGGAATCGGCTATCCGACCAACGGTTCGGCGGGAGTTGGGCGGGCTTGCTCGAGCCGCTCCAGCCATTCCAACGGCACACTCTCCGATCCGATCGCGCCGTGGCTTTCGTCGCCGATCGACTCACCGTGCCAGTCACTGCCGCCGCTGCGGAGCAATCCGAGCGCGAGAGCGTGGTCGGTCAAGCGGGCGCGCTGCTCCGGATCATGACTGGGATGACGGGTTTCGACCGCATCGAGACCGTCGGCTTGAAACTGCTCCAGGATCGCGCGGGTGCCGCGTTCCTTGAGGTGCGCCGCCGATACGATCCCACCCACGCGATGAACCAGCGCCGCAACCGCGGCGAAAGTGGGCAGCGTCTTGTCGACGAAGGCCGGCCGACCTCGTGCGAGATAGCGGTCGAACGCCTCACCCACGGTGGCGACGTGCCCGCGCCGAACCAAAGCGCGCGCCACGTGCGGCCGCCCGATCGCGCCACCTTCCGCTTCGGCAAGAACATCGTCCTCACCCAAGGCAACCCCGACCCGATGCAGCCGCGCCACGATGGCCCGGCCCCGGCGCTCGCGATCGGCGCGGCAATCAGCCAGAAAGCGTTCCAGCGTAGCCGACCCGGGCGGCAGGAAATAGCCGAGCACGTGCATCTCTCCCCATGGCGCGGCGACCGAGAACTCGCAACCACTGACGACACGAAGCCCGACCTCCTCGCCGGCCTGGATGGCCGCGGGCACGCCAGCGAGCGTGTCGTGGTCGGTGAGCGCCACCGCCTTGAGGCCGGCGGCGGCGGCGCGCTGGATCACAGCCGCGGGTGGAAACGCGCCGTCGGACGCCGACGAGTGGAGATGCAGATCCACGGTGCCCCGGACGTCAGAGGGCTCGGAGCTCACTGGCGGTATCCGGTTTCCGGCGCGGTCCACGCCGGCTGAGACCGCGCCAGGAGCGCTACCAGCTCAGCGTCGGAAAGGCTGGCGAGCGCCAGCTCCGGGCTCTTGATGCCGAGGGGTGAATAGCGGGCCACGCGTCGCTCCCGGGAACTCCCGCTGCCCCGCGCGAAGACCAGACCGAACTCGTCCTTGACGTATGGCGTGTTCCGGCCACTCACCGTCACGGTCCACGGCTCACCGTCCACATCGATGACGCGACGTGGCATGCTAGAGGCGCACCTCCTCCCAGAGCTCCCAGGCATCCGGTTCATAGCGGGCGAGCTCTCGCAGGCGCTGCTCGAGCCGGACCTCGTCCGGCGGTGCGGCGGCCGTGCGGTGCTCGGCGGCCGAGCCGCTCTCGCTGCACTCGAGAAACCGACCGGCCGAGCCTGCGGCCCGAAACACCCAGAGCCGGCGGCCCCGTGCCGCCGAGAGGCGGGCCAGCTCATTCACGGTGCGGAGGTACTCCGCCTCAGCACCAGCCTCCACTGCGGCGCGCGACACCGTGAGCGTTCTCGCCACTCAGGCCGCCCCCTCGGGGAACTCTTCCAATGTCTGCTTCACGTCGGCCATGAAGCGATCAGCATCGGCGCCGTCCACGACGCGATGGTCGAACGCCAGCGAGAGCATCCCCATGAGCCGGACCGCGATCGCGTCGGTGCCATCCACCGCCACCACAGCCGGCTGCTTCTGGATTGCGCCGACGCACAGAATCGCGACCTGCGGCTGGTTGATGATCGGCGTTCCGATGATCGAGCCGAACACACCCGGATTCGTGATGGTGAACGTGCCCTTCTGCACTTCCTCCGGCGTGAGCTTCTTGCCTCGAGCGCGCTCGCCGAGATCGTTGATGGCGCGGGCGATGCCCATCAGCGACAGCTCATCGGCGTGCCGGATGACCGGGACGATGAGGCCCCAGTCGAGCGCCACCGCGATGCCGAGATTGATGTCGCGGCGCACGATGGTGGCGTCGGCCCCAACGGCCGCGTTAATCCCGGAATGCTTGCGAAGATTGTCCGCCACAGCCTTTGCGATGAAGGCGAGGTAGGTGAGGTTCACGCCGCGGCTGGCGTACTCCGCCTTCTGGGCCGCGCGGAGCTTCGACACCCGCGTGTAGTCGATCTCGAAGATCGTGTTGACGTGCGGCGACACCCGCCGCGACATCACCATGTGCTCGGCGGTGAGCCGCCGGATCCTCGACCAGGGCTCGACCTTGTCGCCCTCCCACGGATCGGCGACGGTGGCCGGCGCCGCGCGCG
>DASSUE010000387.1:0-4863 GCA_035707305.1 Gemmatimonadales bacterium | reverse complement strand
AGGCGGGCCGGTCGTGCTCCGTTTCTCCGACACCATCTGGTTGCACACGCTCGCGTCCCTGGCGTGGGACCGCGCCTTGCCGCTGTGATCGACACGTCGCTCGGCGCGGCCGAGGCCGCTCGGCGCATTCTCGCGGACATCAGGCGCCAGCCGCCGCTCCGCGTTCCCCTCGACGACGCCCTGGACAGCGTGCTCGCCGAGGACCTGGTCAGCCCCATCGACCTTCCCGCGTGGGCCAATTCGGCCATGGACGGCTATGCGGCCCGCGCTGCGGACATTCGCGGCGCGTCGGCCGAACACCCCGTGCGACTTCGGGTTGTCGAGGAGCTGCCGGCTGGCCGATTCCCCAGCCGAGCGATCGGGCCGGGCGAAACGTCGCGGATCTACACCGGGGCGCCGGTGCCGGACGGCGCCGACGGGGTGGTACGTCAGGAAGACACCGACCTGGGGCGCGAGACGGTCACGATCTTCAAGGATCGCGACGCGGGCGTCAACATTCGTCCCGCCGGCGAAGACATTCAGCGCGGCACCACCGTGTTGCGGGCAGGCACACCGCTGGGACCGGCCGAGCTGGGGGTGCTCGCGTCGCTCGCGGTGGGACAACCGCTGGTGTACCGGCGTCCGCGGGTCGCGATTCTCGGAAGCGGCGATGAGATCGTGGATGTCGATCGGCCCGATGAGATCCTGAGCGGGCGGAAGACCGCAAACAGCAACGCCCATGCCCTGGTGGCGCTGGTTCGGCGTGCCGGAGGCGAGCCGGTGAATCTCGGGGTGGCACGCGACGCCCCTGAGAGTCTCCGCGAGCACATTCAGGGAGCACTCCCGTGCGACCTGCTGGTGACCACGGCCGGGGTCAGTGTGGGCGAGCACGATTACGTGCGAACGGTGCTGGACGAGCTAGGGGTGGACCAGCGGTTCTGGAGAATCCGGATGCGACCCGGGGCGCCGCTCGGCTTTGGATTGCTGGGCCGGTTGCCCTGGATCGGCCTGCCGGGCAATCCCGTCAGCACGATGGTGACCTTCGAGCTCTTCGTCCGGCCGGCAATCCGACAGATGTGCGGTCATGCGCTCCCGTTCCGCCGCATGGTTCCCGTTCGGACCGCGGAGGCCATCGCCCTCAAGCCGAAGCTCCAACACTTTCTTCGGGCCGTCGTCACCGAAACCGCTCGCGGTCGCGAAGCGCGGCTCACCGGACCGCAAGGCTCGGGCATCCTGATGTCGATGGTGCTGGCCAACGCGCTGCTCGTCGTGCCTGAAGGGCAGCTCGACACCCCCGCAGGCGCCGAGCTCCGGGCGATGTTGCACGATGAGCCGGTTCATCAGGCGGAGCCGGGGTTTGATTGACGAGTGACGAGAGACAAGTGACGAGCGGCGAGGGGTCGGTGAGCTACGAGGTGACGCTCGAGGTGGAGCCCGAGCTGCTCTCGGCAGTACTCCGCGAGCTCCGCGAGCACCACATCCCGGAGATCCTGAAGACCGGCTGCTTCACCGCCATCCGCCTCGACCGTATCGACAAGGGGAGGCTCCGGACCCGCTATGAGGCCGCCCGCGCCGCCGATCTTGACCGGTATCTGAAAGAGCATACTGCGCATTTCCGGGCGGATTTCATGGCGCGGTTCCCCCGTGGCGTGCGGCCCACGCGAGAGGTTTGGCAGGCTGTGGCTGAGTGGCGCCGCGATCCCGCTTGACGTCCGTTTCCCCGCCCTGCTTCGCTCTCAGGTGATCGTCAGGTGATAGCGGGGTGGGAACCCTTCGTAGCTTGCCCGTCGTTGAAGCTGCAGGCTGACGGCATTAGCCCAACGACGGAGGGTGCGACAATGACGAACGTGCAGATGTGGATACTGCTCTGGCAGAAGGCGATCGTTTACAAACAGTCGGTGTAGGCCCGAGCCCGCGCCGGTCCTGTCAGCGGCGATCGAGGGTCATCTCCCAGACGTCGCTGTCGCGGGTACCCATGGTAAAGAAGAACCGCCGCCCGTCCGTGGCGAATTCCGGACGGGTCGACTGGCGAAGCGGGTCGTCGAACCGAACGACGTCTCGTCGTGTCCCCCCTGCGGTGGCGACTGCGCCGATCACCGACCGCCCGGTCAAGTCAAACGCCTTGTAGTAGACGGTGCGACCGTCTCGGCTCCATTGAAGCACCTCGGCCCGGGGATCCTCGGGCGCTGCGTACCGCAGCAGCGGCCGCGGTTCACCCCCTCCAGACCCCACCAGCCAGATCCCCTCGTCGTCCTTGAAGGCAATCAATGAGCCGTCCGGCGACCACCGGGGCGACCCGGCACGCCCTCCTGGACGACTGGTCAGCTGCTTGGGTGGGGTCCAGGCTGTGTCGCCGCTGCGCGCCGCGACATAAATCTGCTGCGCCCCGGGTTCTCCCGCGCCAAACGCCAGCATCCGGCCGTCAGGTGACCAATCGGGAGAGCGCTGGTTCGACGGCGATTCCGCAACCTCCGACGACGGTCCCCCGTCGGCGGCCATCACCTGCACCCGCCGGGTCCCCCGGCGGAACGAGTAGAACGCGATCTCCTTGCCGTTTGGCGACCAGCTGGACACGAAATCGTTGCGCGGATCGCTGGTGAGCTGAATCGGATCCCCGGTTCCTCCCAGGGGAAGCTTGTAGATGTCCTGATTGCCGTTCAGATCGGTATCGTATGCCAGCCAGTCGCCGGTAGGAGCCAAGGCGAGCCCCTCGATGACCTGGCCTCCGCTGGTGAGGGGCTGCGCGTCCACGACCGACACGGGGCGGTCGCTGGCCGCTTCCGCCGACCAGACGTTGGCATTGTAATGAAAGACTGAATACGCGATGCGACGGCCGTCGCGCGAGACGGTGATCGTCTGCGCGTCGAGGCCGGTCGTGAGCTGCTCGATGCCGGTCGGCTTGCCCGCCGGATCCACCCCGGCGCGGTAGATGTCCCGGCTGCCGTTCCGGTCGGACACGAACAGGAGTCCGCCATCATCGGGCAGCCAAGCCGGGCTTACGTTGAGCGCCGCGTCGTCGGTGATCCGGACGGGCGTCCCGCCCTTCGCTGAAACCAGCCAGATGGAGCTCGGCGCCACGTTGCCGAGGTTGAGCGGGCTGCCGTAGGCGGTTCCGCCGAAGACGAACGCGGCATTCCCGCTGGCGAAGGCGATCCACCGGCCGTCCGGCGACCATGCCGGGGAGAAGCCGGCGGTATCGGTGATCATCCGCCGGACACCGGAGGCGAGCTCGGTCGCGAACATCGTGTCGTTCTGGACGTACACGAGCTCTCGGCCGTCAGGCGACCAGGCGGGATGAGCCACCCAGCCATCGGTGGGAGCCCGGACCAGGATCTGCGGAGTGCCGCCGAGCGCGGGTACGACGTAGATGGAGCGCTCGGCGTGAAACGCGATCCGCGATCCGTCGGGCGCCCAGCGCGGCCAACGGTGGTAGCCCGGGACACTCGGCGTGATCGGCACCGCGCGCCCCCCTGCCCCCTGCCGGACGTACAACCGCATGTCGCCGCTCATGTCGGAGGCATAGGCCACCACGCGCCCATCGGGCGAGATGGCGGGATCCAGCTCCAACGAACCGTCGAACGCCACTCGCTGGGTCGTGCCCGGCACTAGTGTGTCTCCGGGTCGTGCGAGCAGCAGGGCGACAGCGGCGGCGATGGCCACGGCCACGGCCACGGCCCCTGCGGCACTGATCCAAGTGGCTGGCCTTCGCCACCACGGGAGCGCTCGGCGTCCGCGCTGCCCGGCGAGCACCGCGAGCCACTCCGCCGTGGTCTTCACCTTTCCGCTCGGATGGTACTGCAGGAATCGCGAGGCGGCTTCGCGAAGCGACACGGGCAGGGTCGACCGCACGTTCGGCTCAGGCGGGGGCTCCGGTGCCGGAGCGGCTGGGGCCTCGGCGGCTGCCACCGGCGGTGACGGCACCGGTGAGGCATCTGCCGGCGGAGCGGATTCGGGTGACCGGTGGGGAGCCCGCGGCGGCTGGCCGGCCGGAACCGGCGGCGCGGTCCGGATCCGATCCGCGAGGGCCACGACCTCCCGGTCCGGCGGCAGGTTCAGCTCCTGCTCCACCAGCGCCTCGTAGATCCGGGCGTGCTGCAGGGCGCCGTTCCGGTCGCCGGCCGCGACCAGCGCCTCCATGAGACCGGTCGCCACCCGAGCGTTCAGGGGATCCTGCGCCGCGAGCTTCCGCCACCATCCCACCGATGCCAGATGATCGCCTCGCCCGGTGGCGCCTCGGGCCAACCGCTCCAGTGCCTGGGTGTACTCCCGGGCGAAGCTGGCGCGCTGCTCCTCCGCCCACCGCTCGAATTCCGGCGCGCTCGGCAGATGGAAACCGTCGAGAAACGGGCCGGCGTACAGCCCGGCGGCCCGCTCCCACTGCCCTCCGGTGCCGGCCGAGCCGAACTCCGCAACGTCGCTCCGCAACACCTCGCCGTTGATGCGAAGGTCTTTGCTGCCGACGATCACCTCTTCGTTGCCGAGGTCCTGCCGCAGCGCGTAGACCGCCTGGCTCAGGCCCCTCCGGCCCCGCTCCTCGTCGGCATCGGGCCAGAAGAACGCCAGCAGCTTTTCGCGGGTGAGCCCGCGTTCCCCGGCGCACGCCAGCATGGCGAGCAGCGCGAGCCGCCGCGGCTGCGACGCCGCCCCGGCAAGGGGCTGCCCGTCGGCGGTGACGGCGAGACGCCCGAACGTTTGGAGGTACAACACGTTGCGTTAGGTGATAACGGAGTGATGAGGGCGTGATCGCGGCCCCTATCGTTGCCGCCAGTGATCGGGCCGGTCATGCAACCGGCGAACAATATGCACCTGACGAACGGAGGATAAGACCATGGCCACGAATTCCAGCTACTGGGTGGGAGCGGCGCTTCTGCTGTCCGCGACCGC
>DASSUE010000386.1:0-5003 GCA_035707305.1 Gemmatimonadales bacterium | reverse complement strand
GCTGGCCAGCCGATACCCCGATACCCCGCCTGCGCAGCGGGGGCAGATTCGGGTGCGCGAGCTGGAGGAGAAGTTCGCGATCAAGCAGTACAAGGCGGCCATGTATTACCTGCGCTACAAGGCGTTCGATTCGGCGGCCCTCTATCTGCGGCAGCTGGTGGCCGCCTATCCCCGCACGTCGATGGCACCCACCGCCGTGGTCAAGTTGATCGAGATCTACCGGCGGCTGGGATACGAGGAAGACGTGCGGGAATTCTGCGGCTACCTCCGCCGGTTCCATGCCGGATACAGCGGCGTGGACCGGACCTGCCCCGCCGAGCCCGGGGCCTCCTGATCGCCGGGTGGTCGGACTCTTCGGCGGGTCGTTCGACCCCATCCACCACGGACATCTCCTGGTCGGGCTCGCGGCCGTCGAGACGCTCGGCCTCGAGTCGCTCCGCTTCGTGCCCGCGCACACCCAGCCCTTCAAGGCCGGGCGCCACGGCGCGGCGCCCGAGCAGCGTGCGGCGATGGTCGCGCTCGCCATCGCCGGGGAGCCACGATTCGCGCTCGAACGGATCGAGCTCGACCGCGGCGGTCCCTCGTACACCGTCGACACCCTCCGGGCGCTAAGAGCCCGCGAGCCGGACGTCGAGTTCGCGCTCCTGGTCGGCGCGGACGCCGCCGTCGAAATGCCGAGTTGGCGCGAGGCGGAGGCGCTCCCCGGGCTCGCGCGAGTCGTCGCGCTGAGCCGCGCGGGGGACCCCGCTCCGGTCAACCCGATGGTGTGGCGCACGCTGAGCGTACCGGCCATCGACATCTCAGCGACCGACATACGGGCGCGTGTCCGATCCGGTGCGTCGATCTGCTGGCGCGTGCCCGACGCCGTCGCGCGCTACATCGCCGCGGAGCGGCTATACTTGAATCAGGAACCATGATCAAGCGATTGATGACCGCGGTCCTCGGGACCCGGTTCGACCGTGAACGGAAACGCCTCCAGCCTGTCGTGGAGCAGATCAAGCACCACGAAGAGCAACTCGGTGGTCTTTCCGAGGCGGAGTTGAAGGCGCAGACCGAACGTTTCCGCGCGCGGATCGCCGAACGCACCGGCGCCATTCGTGAGGAGCTCGAGTCGGTCCGCGCGGCCAAACACGCGTGCGCCGATCCGGTCGAACGGGAAGCCCTGGAAACCCGGTTCGGCGACCTCGAAATCCGCTGGAAGCGCGAGCTCGCCGCGGCCCTGGACGATCTTCTCCCTGAAGCCTATGCCACGGTGCGGGAGGCATGCCGCCGGCTGATCGGTACGACCGTCACCGTCACCGGCCACGACCTCACGTGGGACATGGTGCCGTACGACGTCCAGCTCATCGGTGGGGTCGTCCTGCATCAGGGCCGAATCGCCGAAATGGCCACCGGCGAGGGCAAGACCCTCGTTGCCACGCTGCCGCTCTATCTCAACGCTCTCACCGGACGCGGTGCCCACCTCGTCACCGTCAACAACTACCTAGCCCGGCGCGATTCGCAGTGGATGGGCCACGTCTTCACGTATCTCGGCCTCACCGTGGGATGCCTGGACGACACCGAGCCGTCGTCGCCCGAGCGCCGCGCCGCATATCAAGCCGACATCACCTACGGCACCAACAACGAGTTCGGGTTCGACTACCTGCGCGACAACATGGTGTTCTCGCTGGAGCAGCGGGTGCAGCGGGAGCATGCGTATGCGATCATCGACGAGGTGGATTCGATCCTCATCGACGAAGCCCGCACGCCGCTGATCATCTCGGGCCCTGTGGGGAACGACAACGACGCGCGCTACGGCCAATTCAACCGCCAGGTGGCGGAGCTGGTTCGGCGGCAGACCAGCGTGGTGAACTCGCTCCTGGCGGAAGCGGAGAAGCTGCTCGCCGACGACAAGACGCGGCAGGACGGGGCCCTCAAGCTGTACCAGGCGCAGCTCGGCATGCCAAAGAACAAGCGGTTGCTCAAGCTGCTGCAGGAGCCGGGCGTGAAGCAGCTGGTGCAGCGAATGGAGCTCGACTCCATCGCGGACCGCAAGCTGCCCACCAGGCAGCAACGGATGCGTGACCTCGAGGAGGCGCTGTACTTCGTGCTGGACGAGAAGGGCCACTCCGTCCACCTGACCGACCAGGGCGCCGCCGCGCTGTCACCCCAGGATCCGACGCTGTTCCTGGTGCCCGACATCTCGGAAGAAGTCCACGCGCTCGATCACGACCCCGACCTTACGCCCCAGGAGCGCGTGGTTCGGCGGCGTGAGATCGAGGCCGAATACGCCCTCAAGAGCGAAAAGCTACACATCATTCACAAGCTCCTGCAGGCGCACGCGCTGTACGAGAAGGATGTGGACTATCTGGTGCAGGACGGCCAGGTGCTCATCGTGGACGAGTTCACCGGCCGCATCATGCATGGCCGGCGATGGTCGGACGGGCTGCATCAGGCCGTCGAAGCTAAGGAAGGCGTTCAGGTGAAGGGCGAGACCCAGACGTTCGCCACCATCACCATCCAGAACTACTTCCGCATGTACGACAAGCTGGCCGGCATGACCGGCACCGCCGAGACCGAGGAGCAGGAGTTTTACAAGATCTACGGGCTCGAGGTGAGCGTCATCCCGACTCACCGTCCCGTATGTCGCATTGACCGGGCAGATCACATCTATCGGACCCGGAAGGAGAAGTACGACGCGGTGCTCGACGAGGTCGAGCGGCTCCACAACCTGGGCTGGCCGATCCTCATCGGCACCGTGAACGTCGATGTCTCCGAGACGCTCAGCAAGCTGCTCCGGAGGCGCGGGCTCAAGCACGAAGTGCTGAACGCCAAGTATCACCAGCGCGAGGCGGAGATCGTCGCACAGGCGGGCAAGAAGGCGGCGATCACGATCGCGACCAACATGGCGGGCCGAGGCACCGACATCAAACTCGACCCCGAGCTCGATCTCACCCAGCCGGAAGCGGGTCTGCAAATCGTCGGGACGGAGCGCCACGAGTCACGGCGCATCGATCGCCAGCTTCGCGGGCGCTCGGGCCGCCAAGGTGATCCGGGCCAAACGATCTTCTTCCTCTCGCTGGAAGATGACCTGATGCGGCTGTTCGGGTCGGACCGGATCGCCAAGTGGATGGAGAAGAGCGGGGCGGAGGAAGGCGAGGTGATCACGGGCGGACTCGTCACCAACGCCATCGGGAAGGCCCAGCAGCGGGTGGAGTGGCAGAACTTCCAGGCCCGGAAGCGGCTCCTCGAGTACGACGACGTGATGAATCAGCAGCGCGAGGTCGTCTACTCGACCCGCCTGTTCGCGCTGGAGCGCGGCGAGGAGCTCAAGGCAGAAGCGCGACGCATGATCGCGGCGGCGCTCGATCGAAGCGTGCGGCAGTTCCTGGCCGACGCCGAGCGACCGGACGAATTCGATCGTGGCGGCCTGCGGGAGCAACTCACGCTGCAATATCTCGTCAGCCCCGAAGGGGTGCTCGACCCCGCGGCCACGGCGGACCTCGAATCCATCGTCACCGCCGTCAAAGACGAGGGCGAAGCCTCGTTCGTCCGGAAGATCGACTACCTCCAGGAGTTCGGACGGGCCATCGGTGTCGCCGAAGTCGATCAGCAGGTCCTGTCGCAGGTCATGCTGTCGGTACTGGACGAGAAGTGGAAGGACCACCTGTACGACCTCGACCAGCTGCGGAACGCTATCCACTACCGCGGCTGGGGCCAGAAGGACCCGCTGGTCGAGTACAAGAAGGAAGCCTACGAGATGTTCGTGGACCTCATGAGCGACATTCAGTCCACGTTCACCGAGCGGTTTCTCAAGATCCAGGTCGCCGCTGAGGGACCGCCGCCGCCGGCGCGTCCCATGCCGCCACCTCCCCCGCCGACTCCGGCGGCAGCTGGGCCCGACGACCTGTTCATGGGGTCCGCCCCTCGAGCCGGCGCGGCCACGATCCCCGCTCCACCCCTAGCCGTGACCAGCTCGCTGGGTCCCGTGGGTCGCCCGGTCAGCACGGTACCCGAAGTGGGCCGAAATGATCCGTGTCCCTGCGGGTCCGGGAAGAAGTACAAGAAGTGCCACGGAGCCGGCGCCTAACGTCCCACGGCTCCGGTGTGATCGCCGTAGGGTGCGGCGTCAGCTCAGTCATGCGCCGTCTGCG
The DNA here is from genome assembly GCA_035707305.1 of Gemmatimonadales bacterium. GTDB lineage: Bacteria > Gemmatimonadota > Gemmatimonadetes > Gemmatimonadales > GWC2-71-9 > DASQPE01. Next base: position 870 of record DASSUE010000386.1, on the reverse strand, counting down.
CGTCGGAGTCGTGGTCGCCGCGGCCGCCGCCGACTGTTCGGCGGCGGCCGCACAGACATCCAGGCAGTCCGCGGCTCGGGTCGCCTCTTCGGAGCCCGCTCCCGACTCAGCGGCACTTCGCGAAGTGCGCGATGCGCAGCGCGCGTTCGAGACTGAACGACGCGCCAATCTCCCCACCGAGCTCGACGACGCCCGCCGGCCGTGTGATGCCTCCATCGGCCGTTTCTGCTACTGGTATCACCCTGCCGACGAACCCGAGGAGCCCGATCGGATCGGCGTGGCGCGGATGCTTCTCATCGCCCGATTGGACGATGCCGCGCGCGACCACCCGGCGGACGACTGGATCGCGGCCCAGCGAGTCCGCTATCTCGTCGAGCATGGGTGGGCGGATACAGCGGTGGCGGTCGCGCGGGAGTGTCGCGGCACGTGGTGGTGGTGCAGGACGCTGGAAGGCTACGCGCGCCATGCCCTGCGGGACTATGCCGGTGCCGATTCGGTGTATGCCGCGGCGCTGGCCGGCATGCCTGAAGCCGAGCGGTGCCGCTGGACCGATCTGTCGCTCCTGCTGTCCGATGCCGACGAGCGGCGCTACCGGAAGCTCTCCTGCGCCAGGCGCGAGGTGGTGAATCGCAGGATCTGGTGGTTGGCCCAGCCGTTCTATTCGATGCCCGGTCACGATCTCAGGACCGAGCATTACGCTCGCATGACGATGGCGCAGATCCTCCGCACCGCGAGCTCCCCGCACGATTTGCGGTGGGGAGACGATCTGGCGCAGCTCGTGGTCCGGTACGGCTGGCCCACCTGGTGGACCAAGCCGTTCACGCGCGCCGGGGCGACCGAGTCTCCCGGCGCGATCGGCCACGAACCCAC
>DASSUE010000385.1:0-16306 GCA_035707305.1 Gemmatimonadales bacterium | reverse complement strand
TTCGGGTCGGCGCTCGGCAGGCGGTGGAACTTGTCGAAGATCAGCTCCTCCTGTCCGCCGGGAATCCCCGGACCGCGATCGGCCACCTCCACCGTGACAGCCGACGGGCCAACGGTCGCACCGATCTCGATGCGGGTTCCGGGAGGTGTGTGCTTGACCGCGTTCTCCAGGAGATTGATAAGAACCTGCTCCATCAGAAGGCCGTCGATCTGCAGGAGCGGCAGGTCGGGCGGAAGCGACGTGCTCACCGGATGACCTGCGAGACGGTCGTCGAGCCGAATGAGCACGACTCCGACGACCTCCTCCAGAGGATACCACTCTTTCTGCACCTGGAGCATCCCCGACTCGAGCCGCACCATGTCCAGCAGGTTTCTCACCAGCCGGTTCATTCGATCGGCTTCATGCAGAATCCCTTCGGCCAGCTTCCCCCGCGCCTCGCGCGAGAGACTCCCGGGGTCCTGGACGAGCGTGCTGGCGGCGCCCTCGATCGTCGCGAGCGGGGTTCGCAGATCATGCGACAGCGAGCTCAAGAGCGACGTTCGGAGCCGTTCTGCTTCGAAGGCGAGCTGGCCCTCCTGATTGCGGCGGGCGAGCGCGACCCGCTCAAACGCGACCGCCGCCTGATCGGCAAAGGCATCGAGCAGTTGCCGCTGCACCGGATCCTGAAGCCGGCGCGGATCCGCCGGCGTGAGGCCGAGAACGCCGACGGTCGTGCCCGACGATACCATCGGCACGTAGAGGGCGCGCGCGGCCGGCAGCGTGGCCGTGCCGAGGCCGGCTGGTGTCGCATGGTCGAAGGTCCAGCGGGCGACGCTTGCCTCCTTCTCAGCCAGCTGCGGCGCCGACGCCGGGCGACGCAGGAGGCCGACCGCGTCATCCGGGAGGAGGACCAGGGAGGCACCCGCGAACGTGTTGCCGAGATGGCGGGCGACCGCCCCGGCCAACGCGTCCTCGTCGGTCAGCGCGGCCAGCTCCCGACTCATCGCGTAGAGCGACGCCGTCCGGGCCTCTCGCGCCCGCGCCGCTTCGGCCTGCTCCCGGATCTGCGCGGTGAGGCGGCTCATCACCAACGCGATGACCAGCATTACCGCAAACGTGAGGATGTACTGCGCATCCGAGACCGCGAACGAGTAATAGGGCGGCACGAACGCGAAATCGAACGCGGCGATGGCAAGAATGGAGGCGAGCAGCGATGGACCCCGCCGATAGCGCGACGAGATCAGCACCACAGCCAGCAGGTAGAGCATCGCGAAATCCACCGTCTGCAGCCACGGCCGCGTGACGAGCCCCAACAGCGTGGCCACGGCGATCGCTGCGGCGGCCGCGGCGTAATGGCTGGGCTTGGACGTCGGACCGTAGCGCGGCGCGGGCCGTGCGCTCGGACGGGCCGCGTCGCCAGTGATCACGTGGACGTCGATGTCCCCACTGCCGCGGACCAGCGCCTCGAGCAGCGAGCGGCGGACTCCCTGTCTCCATCGGCTCCGGGTGGGCTTGCCGACGATGATGCGGGTGACGTTGTGCTCGTGGGCGTAGGCGAGAATCTCCTCGGCGACGCTGTGCCCGCTCAGGGTGATCGCCTGGGCGCCGAGCTGCTCCGCCAGCCGCAGATTCTGCGAGACCGCGTCTCGGTCCGCTTCGGAGAGTCGCCGGTGAGCCGGGGTCTCCACGTAGACCGCGAGCCAGTCGGCTTTGAGCCCGGCCGCCACGCGGCGCGCCGCCCGCACTACGCGGGCCGACGCGGCATCAGGGCCGACGCAGACGAGGACGCGGTCTCCGGCGGGCCAGATGTCACGTATGCCCTCGGCTTGCATGTGAGCCCGCATTTGTGCGTCGACCCGTTCGGCCGTGCGCCGGAGTGCGAGCTCGCGAAGCGCGATGAGGTTTCCCGTCTTGAAGAACCGGTCGAGCGCGCGCTGGGCCTGCTCCGGGACGTACACCTTCCCCTCGCGGAGCCGCTGCTGGAGCACGTCGGGCGAGACGTCCACAAGCTCCACCTCGTCCGCCTGCTCCAGCACAGAGTCGGGAACCGTCTCCCGAACCTGGACCCCGGTGATCTGGGAGACGACGTCGTTCAGGCTCTCGATGTGCTGGACGTTGACGGTGGTAAAGACGTCGATCCCGGCGGTGAGCAGCTCCTCGATGTCCTGCCAGCGCTTGGCGTGGCGGGATCCGGGTGCGTTGGTGTGCGCCAGCTCGTCCACCAGGATGAGGCTAGGACGGCGTTCGAGGGCAGCGTCGAGATCGAACTCCTCGAGGCGGGTGCCCCGGTATTCGACCGTGCGGCGCGGGAGAACCTCCAGACCGTCGAGGAGGCTCCGGGTCTCCTCGCGGCCGTGCGTCTCTACGACCCCTAGAACGACATCGAGGCCCTCAGCGCGTTTGGCGCGAGCGGCCTCGAGCATGGTGTACGTCTTGCCTACCCCGGGGGACGCTCCAAAGAAGACCTTGAGGCGTCCCCGCCGTTGGCGTTCCTCGGCGGCTTGGAGCTGTCGGAGTAGGGCGTCGGGATCAGGGCGGCGGGCCATGGTAGAAGTATGCGAGAAAGGGCGAGAAGGGGCGAGAACGGGCGATAAAGGGTTCTCGTCTGTTCTCGCCTGTTCTCTTCTGTTCGCCTGTTCCCCCGTTTCAGAAAGTGTATGATGCTCCCAGCCCGAACGAGATCTGGCCCTGCGACGGATCCTCGTCGTCGTATACGTCCAGATTGGACCGGTCGTAGCGGATCTCCGGCCGGATCAAGGCCCCCCGAATCGCCTTGATATTGAGCGTTGCGGTGACGCTGCCGAACTTGTTCCCGCTGTTGGCGGGAAAGCCTAGGACGCCAGAGGTGCGGGCCCCGTTCTTGTCGTCGATGTAGTCGCCCCGCAGGGCAAGCCCGATGTCGGGCGTGAGATCATAGGTACCCCAGATACCCAGGCCCCACCACTTTGCATTCTCGTCCGGCCCCACCAGCTCCTCGTCCTCGCCGTAGTCGCCCTGCAGATAAACGGCACCCCGCCCGCCGGCGAGCTTCTGCGACAGCAGCACCTCGGCCCCGTAACGGTTGGTCGTAGCATCGGGCTGCTCGGGCCCGAAAAAGCCCAGGAGGCCAATCGTGGTTGTGGGTGTCGCGGCGATCCCGAGTCGGCCCATGAACGACTTACGGGTGTTGTTGTCCTCGACCACGTCCCAGCCGTTGATCACCGCGACCTGGAAGTCGAGGCTCGGGCTCGGCTTCACGTCCACCCGGAGTCCGGTGTTGGTGAAGTTCTCCAGGTAGATGAACTGGTTGGCGACGGAGAGGTTCGGGTTCACCACGTCCTCGATCACCTCGAGCCCCATGAGCGTGGCCATCTTGCCGACCTTGAACTGGACGTAGGTGCCCTCACTCGAAAGCGGGACGTTCACTACGGCGTAGCCCTGTATCAGGTCGCCGTGCTCGCCCAGGTTGAGGCCGAGGGATTTGGTGACCGCGGCGTTCTGGCCGAACAGGAAGTCGGCGCGAAACCCGGCGTCGAGCTTGTCGGTCGCCGGCGGCATCTCGAGCACGACCTTGGCCGCGTTGAAGGCTGCCTGGTCGTGGAACCGATCGTAGAAGCGACCCACGAGACTGCTGCCGACGTTGCCGGTCGAATACGTGTACGAAGCTGTCACGTACCCGGTGATCGCCAGGGTCTTCTTGGTTTCCTCCTGCGCATGGGCCACCGTCGGCGGAGGCAGCAGCAAAGCGGCGGACCAAAGCAGCCGCCAGGGAGTTGTGAGGCTCATCGGGCGGCGGCCGGTTTCAGGCTGTCGAGCGCGAGGTTGAGCAGCAGGACGTTGACCCTGGGGTCACCGAGAATCCCGAACTGGCGGCCTTCGGTATGGCGTGCCACCAGGGCCTGCACATCGGCTTCCGGAAGGCCGCGTGCCTTGGCGACTCGAGTGACCTGGCCAGCCGCGTTCGCCGGTGAAATGTGAGGGTCGAGCCCGGACCCGGACGCGGTGGCCATGTCGCTCGGCACCTTGCCGCGTTCGACGCCGTCCTCTTCCATCGCGCGCGCTACCGCGCCGGCGATGAGCGTGTCGGCGAGTTTGAGGTCGGTCGGCCCCTTGTTCGTGCCGGCCGACGCGGTGGCATCGTAGCCCTGGCCCGCCCCCGACGGGCGAGAATGGAAGTACCCCGGTGCGGCAAACTGTTGACCGATCAGCGCGCTGCCCACGACCTGGCCGTCTCGGCTGATGAGAGACCCGTCGGCCTGCCGGGGAAAGAGCACTTGGGCGAGCAAGGTCACCACGCCGGGATACACCAGGCCGGTGAGCACACAGAGCGCAAGGGTGAGCATGATCGCTGGTCGAAGCAGCCGCCTCAGCGGTTGGTCGCTGGATTCCAGTCGCGTGTCGTTCATCGGCAGCTCCTTCAGACGAGTCGGACCACGACGAGCAGCATGTCGATCAGCTTGATCCCGACGAACGGCACGATCAGACCGCCGACTCCATAGATCCACAGGTTCCGGCGTAGCACCGCCGAGGCACCCGCCGGGCGATAGGTCACCCCCCGAAGCGCGAGCGGGATCAGCGCGATGATGATCAGCGCGTTGAACACGACGCTGGCGAGCACGGCGGATTGCGGCGAATGGAGCCGCATGATGTTGAGCGCATCGAGTGCCGGGTAGGTCGCGGCGAACATCGCGGGGATGATGGCGAAGTACTTGGCGACGTCGTTCGCGATCGAGAAGGTCGTGAGCGACCCGCGGGTCATGAGCAACTGCTTCCCGATCTCGACGATCTCAATCAGCTTGGTCGGGTTCGAATCGAGGTCCACCATGTTGCCGGCTTCACGGGCCGCCTGGGTTCCCGTGTTCATCGCGACGCCGACGTCCGCCTGTGCCAACGCCGGTGCATCGTTGGTTCCGTCGCCGGTCATGGCGACCAGGCGCCCTCCCGCCTGTTCCCGGCGGATGAGCGTGAGCTTCTGCTCCGGCGTGGCTTCCGCCAGGAAGTCGTCGACGCCGGCCTCCGCCGCGATGGCAGCGGCGGTCAGCGGATTGTCACCGGTGATCATGACGGTCCGGATCCCCATCGCCCGGAGCCGTTGGAACCGGTCCTTGATCCCGCCCTTGACGATGTCCTTGAGGTGCACCGCGCCGAGCACGCGGGTGCTTCCATTCTCCCGGGACGCCACGACCAGCGGCGTTCCGCCCTGGCGCGCGATCGTCTCGATGATGCGAGTGGTCTCGGGCGGCACCGTGCCGCCCGCGTCGGTCACCCACCGGCCGACCGCGTCGGCGGCCCCCTTCCGGAGCTGCATGCCCCCGACGTTGACCCCGCTCATTCGGGTCGCGGCTGAGAACGGGACGAACGTGGTCGATCCGTGAGAGGGCGAGTCGGCGACCGAGCGTTCCCTGAGATTGAAGCGCTGCTTCGCGAGCACCACGATACTCCGGCCTTCAGGTGTCTCGTCCGGCAGCGAGGCGAGCTGCGCGCGGTCTGCCAGCTCTTCGATTCGCACCCCGCTCACCGGGATGAACTCGACCGCTTGACGGTTGCCCAATGTGACGGTGCCCGTCTTATCGAGCAGCAGGGTGTCGACGTCCCCCGCGGCCTCGACGGCGCGGCCGCTCACGGCGATCACGTTGTGTTGGATGAGGCGGTCCATGCCTGCAATGCCGATGGCGGACAGCAGGCCGCCGATCGTGGTGGGGATCAGACACACCAACAGGGCGACCAGCACCGGCACCGTGATCGAACCGCCGCTGTAGATCGCGAACGGTTGCAGGGTGACCACGGCCGCGAGGAACACGATGGTGAGCCCTGCGAGGAGGATTGTCAGCGCGATCTCGTTGGGCGTCTTCTGGCGGGTTGCCGCCTCGACCAGGTGGATCATCCGATCGATGAAGGTCTCGCCCGGGTTGGCCGTCACCCGCATCACGATCCAGTCGGACAGCACCTTGGTGCCGCCGGTGACCGCCGACCGGTCACCGCCGGACTCGCGGATCACGGGCGCGGACTCCCCGGTGATGGCCGACTCGTCCACCGATGCCACCCCTTCCACCACCTCGCCGTCGCTCGGGATGATGTCGCCCGGCTTGCAGAGCACGAGGTCGCCGACCCGGAGCTCGGTCGCGAGCACCGAGAGGAAGTCCAGATGGTCGCCGGGGCGCTTCATTCGCTTCGCGCGGGTGAGCTGCCGGGTGGCACGTAGGGCGTCGGCCTGCGCTTTCCCCCGGCCCTCCGCCATCGCTTCCGCGAAGTTGGCGAACAGCACCGTGAACCAGAGCCAGAGCGCGAGCTGAAGCGTGAAGCCGATATCGTCGCGGCCGGCCACGATGTCGCGCAGGAGTGCAATGGTCGTGAGCACGCTGCCGACGAGCACCACGAACATCACCGGGTTCCGTGCCATGTGCCGGAGCGCGAGCTTTCGGAACGCGTCCCCGATAGCGCGGCGAAGCAGCGGCGGATTGAACAGCGGATGCTTGACGGCCGCCATGGCTAGAACACCCTCCCGGCCCGCATCAGCAAGTGCTCGACGATGGGACCGAGTGACAGCGCGGGAAAGAACGTGAGCGCGCCCACGATCAGGATGACTCCGATCAGCAGGGTCACGAACAGCGGGGTTGTGACCGGGAAGGTCCCCGCGGACGCCTCCGCTGCGGGGCGCTCCGCGAAGAACCCGGCAAGGGCGAGCACCGGCACGATCAAGGCAAAGCGACCGATCAGCATCGCCATCCCGAACCAGGTGTTGTACCAGTAGGTGCTACCCGTGAGCCCAGCGAAGGCGCTGCCGTTGTTGCCGAAGGTGGAGGAGAACGCGTACAGAATCTCCGACAAGCCATGCGGCCCGACGTTGTTCCGTCCGGCAAGCCCTTGCGGGGTGGCGGCGGAGATGGCGGTGAAGCCGAGAATGACAATCGCGCCCGCGAGGACATAGAGCATCGCAACCTGAACCTCGCGGGCGCGAATTTTCTTGCCCAGATATTCGGGCGTGCGACCCACCATCAAGCCCGCGATGAACACCGTGAGCACCACCATCACGATCATGCCGTACAGGCCAGCGCCGACGCCCCCGAAGATCACTTCGCCCAGCTGGATGTTGAGCATCGGTACCAGGCCGCCGAGCGGCGTGAACGAGTCGTGCATCGCGTTCACGGCGCCGCAGGACGCAGCGGTGGTGACGACGGCGTACAAAGCCGAGTTCGCGATGCCGAACCGGACCTCCTTGCCCTCCATGTTCCCGCCCGGATTCCCGGCGCTCGAGGTGATATCGACTCCCCGTTCTGCGTGGATCGGGTTTCCGGCCGCCTCGGCGCTGTAAGCGACCGCCGTGCCGGCAATGAAGAGCGCGAACATCGCCGACCAGAGCGCCCAGCCATGGCGCTGGTTTCGCACCATACGCCCGTAGGTGTAGGTGAGGGCGGAGGGGATCGCGAAGATCGCGAACATGGAGAGGAAGTTGGTCCACGGCGTGGGGCTTTCGAACGGATGCGCCGCGTTGGCGTTGAAGAAGCCGCCACCATTGGTGCCCAGCTGCTTGATCGCTTCCTGACTCGCCACCGGTCCCATGGCGAGGGTCTGCTTGGCCCCCTCCAGCGTGGTGAGCTCGACGTACGGGCTGAAGTTCTGGATGGCGCCCTGCTGCACGAACAGCAGCGCGAGCACGACGGAGGCCGGCAGGAGCACATACAGCGTGCCGCGTAGCAGGTCGGCCCAGAAGTTCCCGAGCCCTTGGGCGGAGCGGCGCGCGATTCCCCGCGTCACGGCAACCGCAACCGCGATGCCCGCCGCCGCCGAAATGAAGTTATGGAACGCGAGCTGGGTCATCTGCGAGAAGTACGACATCGTCGACTCGCCCGCGTACGACTGCCAGTTCGTGTTGCTGGTAAACGAGGCCGAGGTCTCGAATGCCTGCCGGTCCGGGACCGGCCCGAAGCCGGCAGGGTTGAGCGGAAACAGGTGCTGAAGCCGCAGCGCGACGTACGTGAACAGCATCGACACTGCGCTGAAGAGCAGGACGCTCGCGGCGTACCGAGTCCAGCGCTGATCGGCGTCGGGGTCGATCCCCGCGAGGCGATAGAGCCTGCGCTCGAGTGGACGGAGCCAACCGATGGACCCGTCATACACCCGCTCGAGGTACATCCCCAGCGGCTTGGCGACCAGCAGGACCGCGGTGGAAAACAGGAGAATCTGAAGCCAACCATTGGCGGTCATCAGAATCGCTCCGGCCTGAGCAGCGCGTACACGAGGTACACCAGCAGCCCGCCGGCGGATGCGGCGGCGATCCAGGCGTCAGCGGTCATTTGTGGTGATCGTCCGCGGGATCGCGGCCCAGCCGCTCACAGCCCGAGACATACCCGAGCATGGCTGCGAAGAAGGCCATCGTCAGGAGGATGTAGCCGAAATCCAGCAAGGCCGTCTCCGGTTCGAGGACTCCGGAAACCTGGAGAAGGCGGCCTCAGGAAGGTGTAAGACTGCGGGCTAGGGAGATCAGGAAAGCATAAGAGCCGACCTAAGCCCGACCCGTCTCCAGGGTTACTCCCACCGGTGCTCAGTCAGCCGGACACAAGTGCGCCGACAACGGGTCACCGCCAGCCGATACCGGGGATGAACAGACCCAACGTAGAGGGGTCTCGAAACACCGAAAGGCGGAATACAGTCGGAACCCACCGGTCGACTTCGGCTGCGGCATCTGCTTACTCCATCGGTGATATATTATCGGCCAACCGGAGCTCGGATCATGCATCGAACAATCGCCGCCCTGCTGGCGCTTGCTGCTCTCGGCGCCTGCCGCGACTACAAGTCGTATGCCCGGCTGTCGAGTCAGGACGGATACGTCCCGGCCGATCAGTACGCGCGATATGGCCGGGAACACGCGCAGCAGGTGGCGATCGGACGCGAGTTCGCTGCGGCGTACCGGGGTGACGCCCCCGTCCAGCGCGCCGAGCAGGCGAGGAATGCCGCGGCCTACGCGTCCAAGCTCCCCGACGTAGAGACCGTCACGATCGATTCCCTGGGATATCGCCTGACCGTGACGTTCGCCAGCGGATGGCGAGTGGGTATCGTTCCCATCGACGACGGCAAGCGCGGCGCGGATACGCCCGGCCTTCCCGCCGGAGGCGCGGCGCCGGCCCAGTAGCCCCGCCGCTCCGGCCACGTGGCTGCCGAGTGCTGCCAGGTCACGACGACCGTCGCCACGCAAGCTGAGGCGGAGCGGATCGCGGGGACGCTGGTCAAGGAGCGGCTCGCCGCCTGCGTGCAGATCGCCGGACCGATCGCGAGCACCTACCACTGGCAGGGCGCGGTCGAACACGCCACCGAGTGGTACTGCCACTGCAAGACCACCCTGGCACGCTATCCGGCTCTGGAAGCACGCCTCCGCGCGCTCCACCCGTACGAAACTCCCGAGATCATCGCCTTGCCGATCGTGGCGGCTCTTCCCGCCTATCTGGCCTGGATCGAGGACTCCGTGCGATGACCGCTCCGCCCACCCAGACTGGTCCGACTCTTCCATCGCCGGAGCTGCTCTATCTGCTCTCGGGCGATCAAGAGGATTTCGAGGCCGCCTGCGCCGAATTCCTCGCGGCCGACATCGCGGAGGGATTGAACGGCCTGCCGGTTCAGGCCGCCATCAAGGTTGCCACCGCCCTGCCGTTCCACCGTGCGGTGCAGGTGTTCGACGAGCCGCAGCTCCAGCGGCGTGGCGAGCTGGTGGGTGGGATGGAAACCGAACGTGCCGCCCCGCTGATCGAGGCGCTCTCGGCCGACCAGCAGGTGGAGCTGTTCCGCGAGCTCACCGACCAGGCGCGCGCCCGCCTGATCCACTTGCTTGCGGCGCCCACCCGCGACGCGCTCAACCTGCTGCTGCGTTTCCAGCCGCACACCGCGGGCGGCATCATGACCACCGAGTTCGTCGGGGTGCCGTCCACCTGGACCGCCGACCAGGTGAAGAATCACATCCGCGAAGTCGCCGCCGCCAAGGAAACGGTCTACGCCATCTACGTACTGGACCCCCGGGACCAGCGTCTCGTGCGTGTCGTCTCGCTCCGCGACATCATGCTGGCCGAGCCGCACCGGCCGGTGATGCAGGTGGGCGAGACGCGGAAGCCGGTCACGGTCAAGCCGCTCACCGACCGCGAGGAGGTCGCGCGGCTGATCTCCAAGTACGACCTGCTGGCCATCCCCGTGCTCGACGACGGCGGCCACGTCCTCGGCATCGTCACGGTGGACGATGTGATCGACGCCCTGGTCCGCGAGTCCACTGAGGACGTGCAGAAGTTCGGCGGCATGCAGGCAATCGAAGAGCCGTACACGCAGATCGGCATCGTCCAGATGGTGCGGAAGCGGGCCGGCTGGCTGGCCGCCCTGTTCGTGGGCGAGATGCTCACCTCGATTGCGATGCAGGAGTTCGAGCACGAGATCAGCCGGGCAGTCGTGCTCGCGTTGTTTATCCCGCTCATCATCTCCAGCGGGGGCAACTCGGGCTCGCAGGCCACCTCGCTCATCATCCGGGCGCTCGCGCTGCAGGAAGTGCGGTTGCGCGACTGGTGGCGGGTGGCGCTGCGGGAGCTGCCTGCCGGCCTCGCGCTGGGCGCGCTGCTCGGCTTGATCGGCGTAGTCCGGGTCGTCACGTGGCAATGGGCCGGCTGGTATGATTACGGCACCCATTACCTGCTGGTGGCGCTGACCGTCGGCCTGTCGTTAGTGGGAGTGGTGCTCTTCGGGTCGCTGGCCGGCTCGATGCTGCCGTTCGTGCTCCGCCGGCTGGGCTTCGATCCGGCCAGCGCATCAGCGCCGTTCGTGGCCACGCTGGTGGACGTGACGGGTCTAGTGATCTACTTCAGCGTCGCCCTCCTGTTGTTGCAGGGAACCCTGCTTTGACGCCGGCGAGCCACTCGGCGAGCGCACCGATCGGCAGCAGCCGATCCACCCCCCCGCGCTCCGCGGCGGCGCGCGGCATTCCGTAAACGACGCAGCTTTCCTCGCTCTCCGCCACGGTGACACCGCCGCCGGCGCGGATGGCCAGCATGCCGTCGGCGCCGTCGTCGCCCATCCCGGTCAGCAACACACCCAGTACCCGGCCCGGACGGACCCGCGACGCGGACAGCATCATCACGGTGGCGCTGGGGACGTGGCGCGCGTTGAGCGGCTCGGGAGAGAGCACGACCGTGAGGTTGGAGGTGAAGGTGATGTGCCGGCCGGCCGGGGCGATCACGACCTGGCCGGCCACCAGTTGGTCTCCGTCCCGGGCTTCGCTCACCGCGAGCCGGCAATGCGCGTTCAGCCGCGATGCGAACGGCGCGGTGAATCCGGGCGGCATGTGCTGCACGATCGCGATGGGCACCGGGAAGTCCGCGGGGAGCAGCTCCAGTACCCGCTGGATCGCCGCAGGACCTCCGGTAGAAGCACCCAGGACGCAGAGGTCGATGGCGAGTGGCCGGGTATGAGCGAGACCGGGCGGGACCGGGCGGGATGCCGTCGACGCAGCGGGATTTCGCCCGTTCTCGCCCGGTCTCGCCCGTTCTCGCCTGCTCCCCAGCGCCCTTACCCGGTCTCGCAGCTCTCGCCCGAAGCCCTCGAGATCCATCAGCCCGAAGCGCGATTTGTCGAGAAAATCGGTCGCGCCGGCGGCCAGCGCCTCGAGGGTGGCCTCGGCTCCTTCCTTGGTATGCGCGGACAGCATGATGATGCGCAGCGTCGGGTCGCGTATGAGGAGCGCCTTGAGCGCCGCGAGTCCGTTTATTCCGGGCATGTCGAGGTCCAGGGTGACGACGTCGGGCCGCACGGCCGGGATCCGCGCCAGCGCCTCGCTGCCATTGGCCGCCTCGCCCACAACCTGAAGCTCAGGATCGACCTGGAGTACCCGGGTTGTGGCGCGCCGGGCGAAGGCCGAGTCGTCGACCACGAAGACCCGGATCACGCGACGTCCCGTTTCCGGTACACCATCGCGCCCTCCAGCCACACCGGCGAGAACTCGTCGGTCCGGTCGATGAGCGATTCCGAGTGGCCGAGGAGGAGGTAGCCGCCGGGTGCAACGGCGCGCGCGAGGACCTGGACCGCGCGATCGAATCCCGCCTCGTCGAAATAGATCAGGAGATTGCGGCACAACACGACGTCGTACGGCGGCCGGCCCACGGTCGCGGCGGTGGCGAGATTCGCCTCGAAGAATTGGACGCCGCGCCGGAAGCGGTCCTTGATCAGCCGCCTGCCGTTCCGCTCCTCGAAGCAACGGCGGAGCGCCTCATCACTGCAGGCCCGCAGAGCGCCGCCCTCGTAGGCGCCCTCCTGGGCGCGGGCCAGCCGGTCGCGATTGAGGTCGCAGGCATCGATCTCCCAGGTCACCCCGCGAAGCTCGATGCCCGAGTCGTGCAGGGCGATGGCGAGCGTGTACGGCTCCTCCCCCGACGAGCAACCGACCGACAGCGCACGGAGCGGCCGGCCTCTGAGCGACGGCATCAGCGGCGGAATCACGTGCCGTACCACGATGTCGAAGTGGTGCGGCTCTCGGAAAAAGTAGGTCTCGTTGTTGGTGAGATGGCGGGCAAGCTGCTCCAGCTCACTCTCCCGCTGTGGATGGGTTCGAAGGTAGTGGTAATAGTCCAGCAGGGAGCCGAGGCGCAGCGCCAGCAGCCGCGGACGCACCCGCGACGCAAGGATGTCGCGCCGAACACCCGAGAACGAGAGTCCGAACTGTTCCTGGACGAGGTCGGAGAGGAGCTTGTACTCCGCCTCGTCGGCGGTGGTCATGCCGCCGCGGGACCCGCGCGCTCGGCCATCAGCGCGAGGGCCTGGCGCGCGGTGCGGGCCACGACCGGCTCGACGTCTCGGGTCAGGGTGAGCAGCGTGGCTCGCCCCTCCGCGAGCCCGAGACGCCCGAGGCCCTGGGCCGCCTGGTTGCGCAGGGTCCAATCATCGTCGCCGGCCATGCGGAGCAGCGTGGGCAGGTCGGATGGACCGGCGGCCCGCGCGAGGCCCAGCGCGGCGACGTGCCGGAGCTCGCGCTGCGGTGACTCGAGGCGGGCGCGGAGGAAGTCGGTCACTCCCGGCTGGCCGATGGTCGCGAGTGCGCGGACGATCTCGATCTGCTCGTGCAGAGGAGCCGAGGGGAAGAGCGACTCGAGCTTGGGTGCGGCCGCGGCGGAGCGGAGTCGCCCCAACGCGCGGATCACCCGGAAGCGCAGCGAATCAGCCGCAGACAGGAGCGCGATCAGCGCCGTCGCGGTCTTGTCGCCCTCCCGGTCCACCAGCAGGTCGAGCGCCTCGATCTGGACCCGTTCCTCGCGATCGGCGAGCGCCCGGAACAACACCATCTCCGTCCGTGAGCCCGGCAGCGCCGCCGCGGCGCGGAGCGCCGCGAGGCGCACATCGGGCGCGGGCGCGCGGGAGAGGGCGAGCACCTCGGGCTCGAACGCGGGCGCCTGCGCGAGCCGTACGGTCTCCAGCGCAGCAATCGCCACGGCATCGCCAGCCCGGGGATCGAGGCAGCTGCCGAGCGCGCTGAGCGCGTCGGCGGGGAACCGGCCGAGTGCCGCGGCGGCCTCGTCCCGCTCCTCGCCCTCGCTGGTCCGGAGCCGTTCGATCAGCACCCCTGCCGCCCGGGCATCCCCGAGGGCACCGATCGCGCGACAGGCAGCGGCCCGGACCTCGGCGTCGGGGTCGTCGAGCCGTGCGAGCAGCGCGGGCAATGCCGGGGAGCTGAATCGGCCGCCCAAGAGCAAGCCACGTCGAACCTGTGCGTCGGAATGGGCCAGCAGCGTCGCCACCTGCTCGTCGGTCGGATTCGCTCGCGACCGCCAGAGCGGTTCCGCCCAGCCCGCGCGGGCCGCGATGAGTCGCAGCACCGGCACGTACAGCTCGGAGAGCTCAGCCACCAGAGCTATGCCCGCCGCAGCCTGGGCCGGTGCCTCGGAGGACAGTTCGGGCTGCGCCTCCCCCGCGAGTGCGGCTCCAAGAAAGGAGACGAGATCGGCCCGGCTGGCGGGTTCCAGCGCGCGCCCGAACGCGCGGCCCGCGGCGCCGGCATCGGGATGGAGCTCGAGCACGACGCCGCTGGCCTCGAGCACCGCGTCGCGGAGCGGCCGTTCCCGCACTCGGACCAGCAAGTCGAGCAGCGGACCGAGGGATTCCGGCGCGGTGATGCGCTGGAGCGCGCGCACGGCCTGCTCCGCGACGAAGCTATCGGGCACCAGCGCGAGCAGAGGGGCGGTCCCCCGAGGGTCCCCGATCTCGCCCAGCGCGTTGACCGCCGCGAGCTGAAGCCACACGCTGTTATTGAGCAGACCGAGCAGGGCCGGCACCGCATCCCGCGCGCGCATGCGCCCAAGCGCCTCCACCGCGGCCTGCGCGACGTTCGCGTCGGCGTGCTGAAGGAGCGGAAGAATCCGCGCGGTGGAGACCGGATCGCCGATCCGTGCCAGGACCTGGAGCGCGAACATCACAACGTCCGAGTCCGTCGAGCTCAGCAGCTCTACCAGGTGCGGGACCGCGTAGGGGCCTTGCCGCTCGAGCGCGGACAAGGCGCCGTTGCGACGGGTGGCGTTGACGCCGTCGCCCACCAGCGCGCCGAGCACCTGCGGTTCGACGTAGCGGGCCGCAAGCCGCACCGCGCGCTCGCGCACCGTCGGGGCCTCATCCTCGAGCGCCGCCAGGATCGCAGACTCGCGGTCGGGCCCGGTGGCCGCGTCGAGCGCGGCGAGGCGATGGGTGGCGCTGGGGGTCATCGGGGTCTCCTCACGCCGCCGGCAGCTGGAACGTGCCGACCCGCTGGCGCAGCAGCTCTGACTCGCCAGCGAGGGTCTTGGCGGCGGCGCTCATCTGTTCCACGGCCGCCAGGTTCTGCCGCGACACCAATGCCACCGATTCCACCGCTTTCACCACCATCTCGCCGCCGCGCTTCTGCTCCGACACCGCCTCGGACATCTGATGGGTGAGGTGGTTCATCTTCTCGGCGGCGCGGGTGATCTCCTTGGCGCCGGCGGCGTTCTCCCGCACCGCCGCGGCGATCTGGCGCGACAGCGACGACATGCTGCCCGCCATCCGGAGCACGTCCTTGGCCCCGGCCGCGTGCTCCTCGGTGGCGCGCGCCATCTCGGCGACCAGCTTCGAGTTCTGTTCGATGGCTTCGACGATGGCCGCCAGGACGGTGCCCATGAGCTCGACCGACGCTCGGGTCTCCGCCTGCACCGAGTCAATCACACTCCCGATCTCCTGCGTGGCCTGTACGGACCGTTCCGCCAGCCGGCGTACCTCATCGGCGACCACGGCGAATCCGCGCCCGGCTTCACCGGCCCGCGCGGCCTCGATGGCGGCGTTGAGCGAGAGCAGGTTGGTCTGGTCCGCGATGCCCTCGATGGTCTTGACGATCTTTCCGATTTCCTCGGACTGCCGTCCGATGCCGTGGATCGACGCCCGAAGGCGGTCGCCCCGCTCTCGCACGTCCACCACCGAGCCCTTGGACGCCTCGTCCACCAGGTGCACCCGTGAGGCGATGGCCGCGACGCTGTCGATCATCGCGGTGAGGCGGTTCATCGCTTCCTCGACCGACTGGAGCAGCGCCTCGCCGTGCTGCGACGTCTGGACCAGCGTGGTGGTCATCTGCTGGATGGACGACGAAGTCTCGTCCACGTTCGCCGCCAGCGCTTCGGCGTTCCGGGCGAGCTGCTGCATCTGCGCGGCCATCTCCACCATCGTGGCGGAGGTCTCCTCGGTCGAACTGGTCTGCGCTTCGGCCCCCTTCGCCATCTGCTCCGACGAGGCCGAGATCTCCTCGGCCGACGTGGCGACGGTGCGGGACGACGACGAGATGTGGCCCACGATCACGCGCAGATTCTTCACCATCTGCCGCATGGAATGCTCCAGCCAGCCGATCTCGTCCCGCGACTGGCTGCGAATGTCGGTGGTGAGATTCCCCTTCGACACTTCCTCGGCGAGCAGCCCCAGCTTCTCCAGCGGATCCGCGATGAGCCGCGCGAGGAACACCGCGAGCCCAAACCCGATCGCCACCGCGATCGCCGTGGTCATGAGGACCAGCGAACGCGACGCCTCGAACAGGCCGGCGCCGCCTTCCGCCCCAGCCATACGCTCGAGTTGGCGGATCGCGAGCCAGCCTTGCAGGCCGGTGAGAACGAGGACGGCACCGAATCCGGTGAGAATCTTCCGGCGGATGGTCCAGTCCTTGATCTTCTGGATGATCGTCTGGGTCATGGCCTGCTCACGCGTGAGGGACGGGCCCCGGCTGGAGCATCCGCTCCAGGTCGAGAAGGATGATCAGCCGGCCGTCGAGCTGGGCGACGCCGGTCACGTAGTCGGCCTCCGCGGTGCGCGCGTCGTCCGGGGGCGGAACGACGCGGTCCGACGG
>DASSUE010000384.1:0-14848 GCA_035707305.1 Gemmatimonadales bacterium | reverse complement strand
GAATGGAGTCAGAGCTGGCTGAGGTTCAGTCCCGATTCCCGGGACCCATCAGCCCTGGGAAGTTGGACACCGAGCTCGACCGTAGCTCGACTCCGGAAATTCCCCCGCTCCGCGAAGCGCTGTGACGCAGCCTCAAAGCCTCGCTCAGATTCGGTCGGAAACTGCAGGGGCGATGCTACCTCGTAACATGCGACTCAGGCCCATATCCGTCTGACTCAAGACCGCCGCGTGGGTGACTCTGGTAGGCGGTTACCCCTTCGTAGCCGGTTCCAGCCGGTAGATCTCCCGGTGCCCACTGTTGATGAGGTCGTGATGGCCCTCCATGAGGCGCTCCATCTCCTTCGTGTCCGTCTGGCTCATCCCCTCGCCCTGCATCATCCTCTCGAACTCGGCAACCAGGGTCCAGTAGCGCTCGCCGCTGAAGTCGGTCATCAGGCGCATGTTGCCCTGCCCGGCATGGGCCATGATGTGGTTCATTGCCTGAAACTTTTCAATCAGGGGCCGGACTTGCCGGGCCGGCAGTGGAACACCTCGCGGATCAGCAGCATCGTGACGCTCCGGTGGATGGGGGTGGGTGGCGGTCGTCGTTACGGCGTTTCAAGATATCAGCCATCGGGGCGGCGTGATCTCGGGGAAGCATTTGTGATAGCCGTGGGCAATGGGCCCCCGCTTTGCGCCACCTGATCAAGTGACCGGAGTTCCCCCAGCCACAGCATCACGCACGCGTTCCGCGTCTCGAGGTGGTGGCTGACCAAAGACCCGGGCGTATTCATCGCGCATTGGAACGACGACCCGACTCCCTTCATCTGGAAGGAACGCCGCTTCAATCATCCGCTCGTGGAAGCGAATGCTTGATCGGATCTCACATGCGGTGCACACCGCGGGCGTCGCTCACCATCTTCCCGACGTCCGCGATCGGTTTCTGCGGCGGGACGTAGTCCTCTGGGATATCCTCGGCCAACTTGCGCAGCAGCATCACGCGCATCGGGGCTCCGTCCTACTAGGTGTTCTTCGCGATCTGGCGCGAAGCTCGTTCACCCCCGCCGCGATCTCGGGGCCGAAGTCCTCCGACTCCCAGATCGGGCGGATCTCGAGGTCGCTCGGACCCGGCATCGGGTTGGGGCACCGCTTGGCCCACTCGATCGCCTCTTCGATCGACCGGACCTGCCAGATCCAAAACCCCGCCACCAGCTCCTTCGTCTCGGCGAAGGGGCCGTCGGTCACCGACCGCTTGGTCCCATTGAAGTGGATCCGCTTCCCGAACTTGCTCGGCTTGAGCCCGTCACCGACGAGCATGATCCCCGCCTTGATCAGCTCCTCGTTGAACCTTCCCATGTGCTCGAACATCTCCTCGGCGCCTTCCATCTCGAAGGGATGCGACTCCACTTCCGACTCCTTGGTCGCCTTCACGATCACCATGACCCCCATGGGACCTCCTCTAGGTTGGGAGCGGCCTGGTGGCCTGCTCTACCCATACGTCGTTCGGGGGTACCGAAAATCGACATCACCTGCCCAGGAAGAACTCCTTGGCCATCGCCGCGGCCGGCTCGGCCGCCAGGTTGTGGGTCTGCCCCCTCGAGCCAACGGAGCTGGGAGCTGGGGATCGCCGCGTGGACCCGTTCCACCGCCGCCTTGAGTGAGCCCGGGCTCTTGGCGCCGTTGGCAACGAGGGTGGGCACTTTGACCTACTTCGCGGCGCCGTCGAGGATTGCGGTGTCGGCCATGGCTGGAATTCGACTGGTTATGACGGCCCCTCTGGATCAGGAGAGTCCTGGTTCGAGCCCAGGAGGGGCAGTGAAGCCCGGCAGCAACTTAGCTGTCGCCGGGCTTCTCCTATCTGCGGGTTGTGTGAGTCGCTGGGTGCCCCTTCGCTCCTTTGGGTCGAGCCATGCTCACGCCTCCCACCGCACGAGCTTGAGGTCCTTCACGGTGATCGCGTAGAACACCGGCACCAGGAGCAGGGTGATCACCGTCGCGATCGCGAGCCCGCCGATCTGGCCGTAGCAGAGCGGCTCCCACAAGGGACCGCCGTGCATTGCCAGCGGCACCAGGGCGAACAGCGTGGCGCCCACCGTGATCATCACCGGCCGGAGCCGCTGGATGCCGGCGTCGAGCAGCGCTTCCTCCAGCCCTTCGCCTTTCTCCCGCGCCTCCTCGATGAAGTCGAACAGCACGATCACATGGCTCACGATCACGCCCACCAGGCTCGCGATGCCGAGGAAGCCCATGAACCCGAACGGCGAGCCCATCACCCAGAGCCCGGCCACGGCGCCGACGAAGCCGTACGGGATCGCCCCGAAGACGATGAACGGCTTGATCGCGTTCTGGAACTGCACCGTCAGGGCGACGAAGATCAGCGCCACGCTGATGAGCAGCACCAGCGTCATCTCGCCGAAGCCGTTCTGCTGCTTCTCGTACTCACCTGCGATCTGGAGCCGGAAGCCGGGCGGCAGGCTCGCGGCGAAGCGGTCGATGTCCTTCCGGCTGTACGCCAGCACCTCGGACGGCAGGGAGCCGCCCCGGGGGAACGCCTGCACCGTGATGGTGCGGAACTGGTTCCGGCGCTTGATCTGCTCCGGCCGAAGCTCGGTCGAGAGCGAGGCGATCTGGGGCAGGCTCACCTTCTGCCCGCCCTGCGAGCTGTAGACGTACATGTTGTGCAGGTCGCCCAGCCGGGCGCGCTCGTCCATCCGGAGCCGGGCCACGACCGGCACGATCTGGTCGCCCCGGTACATCGAGGTGACCTCCAGGCCATTGAGCCCGACCGCGGTGCTGACCGCGACGTCGGCGTTGGTGAGTCCCGCCCGGTTGGCCCGGTCAGGGTCGATCGCCACGTCCACCGTGAAGCTCTCGGCCCCCCAGTCCTGGTGGACCCGCTCGGCGTGCGGGTTCGGCCGGAGGATGCCCATGAGCTGCGCCGAGAGGGCTTGGAGCGTCGGCATGTCGTCCCCGCTGAGCCGGATGGCGACCGGCACGCCGACCGGCGGGCCCATCTCGAGCTGGCGCACGTCCACCCGGGCGCCGGGCACCTCGCGCGAGATCTCGTCCTGCAGCGCCTGCGTGAGGCCCGGGGTGTCCCACTTGCTCCGCCCCTGGATCACGATCAGGCCGTAATTGGTCTGCCTCGGCTCGGGGCTGAACGAGAACCAGAACCGGGGCCCGCCGCCGCCGATAAACGTGGTGAGCGAGACCAGCCCGCTTGCGCCGTCGTGGCCGCCATGGTGCTCGAAGTACTCGTGTGCGTGCTGCTGGATCAGTCCCTCCATCCGGTCGGTGACGGCGCGGGTCGCGCTGACCGGCGCGTCCTCCGGCAGCCAGACCTCGGCATACGAGAGGTACTGGAGGTCCTTGGGGAAGAACTGGGGCTTGAGCCGGCTCATGATCCAGCCGCCCAGGGCGAGGAAGGCCAGGGACGCGACCGCCACCCGCCAGCGGTGCTGGATCGCCCAGCGGCCCACCCGGTAGTACCACCCGGCGAAGCCGACGTGGCGGCGCTCCTCGAGCGGCACGGGCGGCTTCCGGCTCGGCCGCAGGAGGTAGTAACTCAGCAGCGGAATGAGTGTCTTGGAGACGATCAGCGCCGCGACCAGCGAGCAGGTGAGCACGACCGGCATGCTGTAGAGGAACAGCCCGACGTTGCCCGTGAGGAGCAGCAGCGGCAGATACGCCACGATGTTGGTGATCGTGGCGTAGAGCATCGCCCGCGCCAGCTTCGTGGGTCCGAGCCAGCTCGCGATGAGCCGCGGCTTGCCCTCGTCGAGCTCGCGCTTGATCGCGTCACCCGCCACGACCGGCACGTCCACCAGCAGGCCGAGCGCGATGATGAGCGACGCGATCGAGACCTGCTGCAGGTCGATGCCGAGCGCCGCCGCCATGCCGAAGGTCAGCGCCAGGGTGAGCGGGATGCTGAGCGCCAGCAGCAGCGCTGAGCGCCACTCCCAGAACCCGATCAGCGCGACCAGCACGACCAGGACCACCGCCTCCCACAGGCTGCTCATCAGCAGGTGGATGTTCTCCTCCACCTGCAGCGGCTGGTCGGAGGTGCGGGCCAGGATCAGGTCGGGGGGGAGCCGGTCGCGCAGCACGGCCAGCGCCGAATCCACCGCGTGCCCGAAGTCGCCGATCTTTTCCCCGGGCCGCATCTGGAGCGCGAGGGTGACCGCCCGCCCCCGGCGCCAGTGCCCCGCGGAGTCCGCCCAGCTGTACTGGTTGAGGTACCGCGGGGGGTTCTGGTACTCGCGGTCCACGTTCACCAGGTCCCGCAGATAGAGCGGCAGGCCCGTGCTCGAGCTGCCGACGATAACGCCGCCGATCTCGCGCTCGTTCCGGAACTCACCGCTCGGCTCCAGCGTGACCGTCCGGTCGCCCACCTCCATCTGCCCGCCGCCGAGCGCGGTGTTGCGCGCCTGCAGGACGTCGCGCAGCCGGCCGAGAGTGATGCCGTACGAGGCCAGGCGCTCCTGCGAGAATGCGAGCGTCACCTGCTCGTCCAGCACGCCCAGGCGCTCCACCTTGCTCACCTGCGGGACCGTCTGGAACGTGCGCTTCAGCACGTCGGTGTACTGCTCCAGCTCTCGGTAGCTGTACTTGTCTCCGGCCACCGCCAGGAGACTCGCGCGCGTATTCGCCGGGTCGCGCACGACTGCCGGCTGCCAGGCGTCGGGGTGGAACTCGGCCACCCGGAGTCGCTCATGAATGAAGCCGCGCAGGTGGGCGAGGATCGCCGAGTCGGGCCGATCGGTGATCCCGTCCACCCCGACGAACTGCGGGCCCTCGAGCAGCCGGGCGTCGCGCAGGATGCCGTCTTGCTCTGCCTGCGCCAGATAGAGCTGCGCGGGCCGGACCACAGTCTGCGCGGATATCGAGGGCGGGAGGTTGTACACCACCGACGCGCGGTTGCCCGGCGACGCCACCGCGCGGAGCCGCTCGACCGCGGCGCGCACCTGGTCGGCGCGGAGCGAGACCTGCACTTCCTCCAGCCGGGGGCTCGCCACCGTGAGCATGAGCGCGGCGGTGCTGCCGAAGTCCTTGATGAACTTGATCGGCCCGGCGCCCTCGGGCAGGTCCCGGATCTGGTCGAGTCTGAGCGCGATGTCATCGAAGATCTCGCCGGTCTCGGTCATCCCTTCCTTGAGCTCGACGTAGACATAGGAAACGTTCGTCCGGCTGACCGACCGGACGGTCTCCACATGCTTGTTCTCGGCCACCACGGCCTCGATCCGCCGGGTGACCCGGTCCTCGATCCGCTCGGCGTCCATGCCGGGCCAGGGGGTGATCACCAGGGCGGTGACCACCGGGATGTCGGGGTCCTTCCGCTGGGGCATCTTGACGTACCCGATGGCCCCCCAGAGAATCGTGCCCACGAGCGCGACCCAGGCGACCTGGCGCTGCTCGGTGAAGTAGCGGGCGAGATTGCGGGTCTTCGCGATCAGCGTCGCGTCGTCGATGTGCGCCACGGCTCTACCCCTTAGTGGAGGATTTTGACGGCCTGGCCGTCGGTCACTATCGCGGCGCCCCGCACCACCACCCGCTCGCCCGCGCGGAGCCCTTCCCGCACGGCGATGAGGTTGCCGCTCGCCTCGCCGAGCCGCACGGGGCGGATTCTCGCCCTCGAGTCCGACGAGTCCGCGATCACGTAGACGGCATAGCTCGCGGTGTCGCCCGCCGGGCGCACCACGGCGGCGAGGGGCACGAACAGCGCGGGGCCTTCGGCTTCGCGCCCCAGCCGCAGGGTCGCCAGCATGCCCACCTTGAGCCGACCTTGGGGATTGGGCAGGGCGGCCTCGACCTCGAACACGCGGCTGTCGGGGTCGGCCGAGGGCGAGATCCGGGTGATGCGCCCCTCCAGCGCGGCGCTGGGCAGCGCTTCGGCCTCGATCGGCACCGGCTGGCCGAGCTTGAGCCGCGCCACCACCACGTCCGGCACCCCGAAGACCACCTTCACCACCCGCGTGTTCGCGATGGTGAACGCCGGCGCCGACGGGCCCGCGAGCGACCCTACCTCAACGGAGCGGCGCAGGATCACGCCGTCGAGGGGCGCCCGCAGCGTCGCGTCGCCGAGCGCGACGGCCGCCTGGCTCCGCCGGGCCTGGCTCGCGGTGTAGCGGGCGTAGGCGGCGTCATACTCCGCCTTGCTGATCGAGCGGTTCTCGTAGAGCTGGGATGCCCGCTCGTAGTCCGCGTGGGCCTGGCGCAGGGTGGCGTCAGCGTCGGTCACCTGGTCGCGGTGCTCGACCTGCCGCAGCCGCGCGAGCACCTGGCCCTTGCGCACGAAGTCGCCGTCCTGGGTAGCGCGGAGGCGGCCGTCGGCCCCGCGCACCTGCGTGATCGCGTCCACGATGCCGCTCACCCGGAACGCCAGGTCCACCGACTCGTCCGCCTCGATCGCGCCGCTGTACCGCGTCGCGCCGGGGTCGGCGGACGAGCCGCCGACCTGCACCACGGTTACCGGCAGGGGTGGTGCGGCTGGGCGCGGGTCGCCCCCGCAGGCCGGCGCGGCCAGGGCCGCGGCGGCGATCCAGTGCATCCGGCTCATCGCTGCTCCTCCAGAGTGTGAAGGCGTTCGAGGAAAGCCTGCTGCTGCTCAGCCGGGCGGAGGGCGCCGAAATCGCCCATCGCGCGCTCGACTCGCATGAGGTCGAGGACGAAGTCGTGCACTGCGTTGGACGCGGCTTCGGCCGAGCTCTCGGCCGCGTTCTGGGCGTCGATCAGCGTGGTAATGGACACAGTGCCGCGGGCGTAGGCGTCGCTCACCAGCTCGTAGTTGCGGCCCGCGGCGTCGGACGCCTCGTGCGTGAGCGCGATCGCCGCGTAGCTGCTGGCCGCCGTTTCAAGCGCGGCCCGCACCCGCTGCTCCACCGCTTGCGCTGCGCCGGCCCGCTCCACCTTGAGCTGCGCGAGATCGATCTCGGCCTGCGCCCGCCGGGCCGAGCGCTCGAAGCCGGTGAACAGCGGCAGCGACGCCTGGATCCGGAACTGCCACTGCAGGTCGGGGCCGGTGCCTCGGGCGGTGCCGCCCGGCAGCGCCGGTGCGATGCTGCCGGCGCCATCGCGGCTGAAGACGTTGTCGAGCCCGCCCTCCAGCGTGAGCGTCGGCATCCAGAACGCACGCCGGGCGGCGGTGCGCTGCCGCTCCGTGGCGGCGATCGCCGCGTCGGCGCGCGCGAGTTCGGGCGAGGCTCGGAACGCCTCGCCCACCAGGAACGCGGTGAGCACCGCGTAGCGCGCCGGATCGCCGAACCAGGTAAGCACGGTCGAGTCCTGCGCCAGGAGCGCCGGATCGCCGACCGTTAGCGGCCGCTCGGCCAACGGCCGGTCGAGCGGCCGGTTGAGCACCCGCTTGAGCGCGAGGGTCGCGACCTGCACCTGGCTCTCAGCCGCGATCACGTCCCGCCGCGCGTTGGCCACCTCACCCTGCCAGCGGTAGAGGTCCGCGCGGCTGGTGCTCCCCACGCTCTCCCGGACCCGTGCCGTTTCGAGGTTGGAGCGGCTGCGGTACAGGTTCGACCGCCGCACGTCGGCCAGCGTGCGGGCCTGGAGCACGTTGATGTAGGCTTGGGCGGCGTCGAGCACGACGTCGAGCCGGGTCTGCTCGCGCCGGGCTTCGCGGCCCTTCTGCAGGCGCCGCTCCGAGCCGTAGCCGGCCCACGCCTGCTCCGAGTAGAGTGGCAGCGAGAACGAGAGCCCGCCGTCGAGCTGGCGCTCGGCCTGCCGGCCCAGGCTCGCCCCGGCCGTCTCCTCCCGTGTCACGGTCCCGCCGAACCGACTCTCGATGCGGGGGAGCAGGTTGGAGCGGGCGAGCCGCACGTCCTGCGCTCCCGATTGCACCTCGAGGTCCGCGGCCTCGAGATCGAGGTTGGCCGCGACCGCACTGCGCATCGCGTCCGCCAGCGAGACGGTGTCCGCCGGGCCGAGCGAGTCGGTACCGACCAGCTCCGCGTCCGTGCGGATGCTGTACCCGGGCGAGAACCCGATCGTCCGAGCGGTGGCGAGATTGAGGGTGAGCCGTGGGGCGCCGATCAGCCGCACCGGCAGCGCCCCGGCATCCTCGCCTGCCAAAATCCGCTGGAGGTATACCGCCACCCGGCGGGCCCGGCGCAGCCAGTGCTCAGGCGGCTCGTAGGACGCGAGAGCGCCCGCGGGCACGTCGTCCGCGGTGTGGCTTAGCGTGGGCAGCCGCCGCGCGCTGAGCCCCGCGAGTAGCCGCGCCGTCTCGACCTCACCCAGCGTTGGGTAGGGGGTCAGGTACACCGCGTCGGTGCCGGCCGGCAGTGCCGCCAGGATCTGATCGGCGGTGCTCCGGGCCGGTACGACCACAGCCACGGCGCCGGTCGAGCGAACGAGCGCGCGGGCGTTGGCCTCGAGCTCCGGCACTGTGCGGAGCAGCTCGGGATCGAGCAGGATCGCCATCCGGCGGAACGGGATCAGCCGGTGGAAGGCGGCGATCGTCCCGCTCAGAGCGTACGACTCGTCCACGTACGCCAGGTTGCGGACGCCGCTGACACCATCCTTCTGCGGGATGCCCTGCCAGCTCGCGTCCACGATCGTCGCCGCGATTGCCGGCTTCTTCGGCTCGCCCGTGTGGGCGAGCAGGTGCGAGCCGATCGGGCCCAGCGCCACGACGACCGAAACGCCGCTATCGCTGAGGGCGCGGTCCAGCGCCCGGATCACTCCGGCTGCGGTGCCGTCGCCGGCCAGCGGCGGAACGAGGGTGATCTCCCCGGGGCGGAAGAAGCCCTGGATCTCCCGAAGGACGGCCGCGACCTGCGGCTCGGAGCGGGGGGTCTGCTGGTCGAGGACCAAGGCGACCCGGGGGGCCGCCGACTGCGCCGGGAGCGAGGTCGCCAACCCGCACGCGAGCACGCCGCCGAAGAGCAGCAGGCGCGGAAACGGCCGCCGCCTTGATAGTCCGTCATTGCTTCGGGTGCTGTCCACTCGGCCTCCGCATGCGTCGCTCGTTGGATGTAGTCGCCGGTCGTATCGACGGAGACTCGCGGATCGTCTGCGGGACGGGGAAAGGCAACCGCGGGGCCAGATCAAGTGGCGGGTCTGGCTCGCGGCGCCAAGCGCTTGGGCGGTGTGGAGTTGGAAACGAAAACGCCGCCCGATTTCGGGCGGCGCCGGAGGCGGGACCGTCACGATATGTCGCGG
Source organism: Gemmatimonadales bacterium (assembly GCA_035707305.1). GTDB lineage: Bacteria > Gemmatimonadota > Gemmatimonadetes > Gemmatimonadales > GWC2-71-9 > DASQPE01. The sequence continues at coordinate 5,698 of DASSUE010000384.1, read as the reverse complement.
TCGCGCGAGATCTCGCGGTGTCTACGCGCGCTGCTTCGTGATGCCGAGCTTCTTCATCCGTGACCGCAGCGTGCTCGGGTTGATGCCGAGCAGCGCGGCGGCGCCGTCCGATCCGTGGATCCGCCCAGCGGTCGCGGCGAGGGCCTGCCGAATGTGGATCCGCTCGCTCTCCTCGAGCGTCACGATCGCATCCTGCGGGACGGCCGGCACCGAGGGCGCCGAGTCGCCCCCGCTGATCGGACGCAGCTCCTCGACGATCTCCACCACCGGGCCCGGGCTCAGCACGCACGCCCGCTCGATCACGTTCTGCAGCTCGCGGATGTTGCCGGGCCAGGCATACCGCTCGAGCCGCGCCATGCTCTCCGGCGTCACCGCCTTGAGCGGCTTGGCGAGCTTGCGCTGGAACTGGGCGAGAAAGTGCCGGACCAGCAGGGGGATGTCGCTGGGGCGCTCGCGCAGCGGCGGGACGCGGATGGGAAAGACGTTCAGCCGGTAGAACAGGTCGGCCCGGAACCGCTGCTCGGCCACTTCCTGTCCCAGGTCGCGGTTGGTCGCCGCCACGAGTCGCACGTCCACCCGCTGCGTGTGGTGACTGCCGACCCGCTCGAACTCGTGCTCCTGGAGCACGCGCAGCAGCTTCACCTGGGTGTCGAGTGGCAGCTCGCCCACCTCGTCCATGAACAAGGTGCCCTTGTCGGCCAGCTCGAAGCGCCCGATCCGGCGCTGCAGCGCGCCGGTGAACGCGCCCCGCTCGTGGCCGAAGAGCTCGCTCTCCACCACGCCCTGCGGGATCGCGCCGCAGTTGACCTTGATGAGCGGCCGCTCCCGGCGCCGACTCCCCTGGTGCAGCGCGCGCGCGATCAGCTCCTTCCCCGTCCCGGTCTCGCCCGTGAGCAACACGGTGGTCTCCACCGGGGCCACCTGCTGCACCTTGCGCAGGACGGCCCGGAGCGCCGGGCTTTCCCCCACGGTCCCTTCGAAGCCGCGCTCCTCCGCGATCGCCTCCTGGAGATACGCGTTCTCCAGCTCCAGCCGGTCGCGATACCGCTCGATCTCCCGGTAGAGCTGGGCGTTCCGGATCGCGAGCGCGGCCTGGTCGGCGAAGATGCCCAGGAGCGCGAACTCCTCAGTCGTGATCCGGCGGTTGGCGAGGAAGCCGACCGATCCCAGCTGCTCGCCCCGAACCTCGAGCGGAAATCCGGCTGCGCTCTTGATGCCCATTTCGCGCCAGGCCTGCAGCGTGCCCGGATCGACCCCGAGGAGCTCGAACTGACGCCAGTCGTCGATCAGGACGGGATCGCGGAGGCGCCATTGGATCGCGGGGGGCAACGGCGAATCGAAGGAAATGCGGTGGGGCAGGTGCTCTTCGGCCGTGTGTCCAGCACTCGCGACGCAGTGGAGGACCCGCTCGGACGTCGGGGCCGAGGGGGCCCCGGCACGCGGGGAACGGCACACCGGGCACTCGTCGTCGGTCAGGGCCAGGACGATGCGAGCGTTGGTGGCGTCAGCTTGCTCTACCAGCGCCGCCGTGATCGACTGCAGCACGACCTCGAGGCTCTCGGCGGTGGCGACGTGGCGGGTGACGCCACGCAGCATTTCGAGCGGCGTGCGAGCCGAGCCGCCCGTATCGTTCTCGGGCACCGCGACTCCAGGCTGGAGCGACAGCGACATCTCGCGAGGCTGTGGAATATCGCGGCCGGGCGGCCCGACACAAGATCCCGACTCGACGCTCCAGATGGCTGTCACGCTTGGAGTTGAGTGAAGCGGCGCGGGGGCGGGACCCGAGTGGTCCCCGGGTTGCTTTCTCCGGAGGCATGACGGAGACCGTTCGCAGCACTCGCTACCCGATCGATGGCCGCTCCCAGCGGATCATGGCGGCGGCGTTCACCGAGTTCAGCCGGCGAGGGGTCCGCGCCGCGCGGATGAGCGTCATCGCGCGGCGGGCGCGCGTCTCGCTGGCCACCCTGCGACAGTATTTCCCGACCAGGGACGAGTTGTTCCGTGAGGTGATCCGGTCCCAGATCGTGGGCCTCATCCTGCAGGCGCAGGAGCCCGGTACGCCCAACCCGGATCAGTCCACCACGAATCGAATCCGGGGATTCATCCGGCATTTCTGGCGGGCGATGGAGGAGCCGGACCAGGCTGCCCTGCTTCGCCTGTCACTAAGCGACCTCTCCGGGTACCCCGAGTTGGCGGTGTTTCATGCCACCGAGGTGATCGGCGGGGCGGTCGGTCGTCTCGAGGCCGTGCTGAGCGAAGGCGCGCGGCGCGGCGAGATCGATTCCGTCGACATCCGCACCGCGGCACGCGTGATTCTGGCGGCGCTGATCACCTACACCGTCTGGTTCGCCTCACCTGGCGTCTACGGCGAGCTCACCGGGCGGGACCGCCACCGGGCCCAGGAGGCGGTGATCGACCTCCTCGTCCGGGCCTTGGACCCAGCAGCCGCTTGAGGCCGGGGGCAGCCGGGCGGCGACTGCATACGACTGAAGGAGAAGGCACATGATGGGGGACTACAACGGCTGGACCGACGAGCGCGAGGAGGAGCGCGAAGCGCTCGACCAGTTCGAGATGACACTCGCCACTGCTCCGGTGACCCGCCTGCGCCTGCCGGTGCTCCGCGGGCTGCTCCTCCGTGCCGCCGCGCGCGAGATTCTCACGCGCGGCGCGTGAACAGGAAGGGCTCTGGTGCCGGTTCCCCAATCGTGTGCATCCGGTCGCCGATGCGGCGTGCCTTACGCCGACAAGCCGTTGGCGCTACGCGACACCAGCCCCATCCCCCTACGGTCTTGGTTCCCGCCGCACTCCAGACCGTAGAGAATGCTCGTGATCGCGACCCTGACCCGTAACGCTCGGCGCCAAGAGACCGCGCGAGTTGGACCCACGCGGGCGCGCCTGTCCGCGCATGCGCGGGGTAAGCGGCAGGGCTGGTGGCGATGCCGTGGTCTCGATGGATGCGCACGATACGGTTCATGTCCGGGCCACCGGCTCGGGCAAACTCCTCGGCACAGCGCTCAAAGAAGTGGTCAAAGCCCGCTGGGGTCGTGAGAATCCACTGCCGGCTCAGTACAGTGCCAACGTTACGGCTGAGCGTGTCGCCGAAGGCGTTCAAGTCGCGCCCATGCCAGGCTGGACGACGGCGGGCTGCGGCTGCGGCTTTTCCAAGCTGCTCCTTTCACGGGCGATGGGCCATCGGTCCGCCCATCGCATGTTCTGTGATGCTGGCCACAGTGGGCGCTCTTGGCTCGACCGCGCACTGCTGCCAACGTTCGCGATGTCGCTGCAGAGCAGCAGGTCAGGGCAGCGTGCACGACGTTTCAGGCAGGCGGCGCACGCTGGGCGTGCGCGCGCGGCCGCTCGGTCAAGCTACCGTAACGATTTAGGGACCCTGCTTGCCCGGCGAGTTGAATGTCACTGTTTGCCCGGTGAAGACGTTTCCTTCGGGGTCCACCACCTCGATCAGCACCTTGTGCTGGCCACGCGGCATGCCGACCAGGATGACGGTGTTGCTCTGACCGTAATCCGCCCACTGCCAAGGCAGGTCGTCGACCGTAATGTGCAGATGGCCGACCCGCGGGGACACCTCGCGTGCGGCCGCCCCGCCCAAGGGCAGGATGCGCAGGTTCTCCACCCGGTATGGGATGAAGACGACGCCCTGGGCCAGCGGACCGGGAAGCGGCGGCTCCACGATCAGCCTGGGCGCGGGCTCGTCGTCGAGGGGCACAACCGTGCTCTGGGCCAAAGCGCCGGTCGCGATCTCGGTGCCCGGGTCTGCGGCAAGTGTCTGGTTGAGTGGGCTCATTTGCATGTCTCTCTTCTGAAGATTCGCCTCGGCGCTCGTCGGCGCCGTGTGAGGTAGCTCTTTAGGCGGGGGATGACGCGCACGTCCGGCGCGCCATCCCCCGTAAGACCTGTGAGCTATCGCAACGACTTCAACCCTGTGCGCACCTCTTCCACCAAGAGCGTCGGCTGTTCCCACGCCGCGAAGTGCCCGCCTTTGTCGAGCTGGTTGTAGTGGATGAGCTTGGGATAGGCCCGCTCGGCCCAACTGCGCGGAACCGCATCGATCTCGTCAGGAAAAACGCTCACGGCTACCGGGATGGAGACGCCTTTCGGCTCGAAAAAGGGCAACTTGTTTTCCCAATAGAGACGTCCCGCAGAAATCCCCGTGGTCGTCAACCAGGAGAGCGTGATGTTGTCGAGGACATCGTCTCGCGTCAGAGCACCATAGGGCGTGCCATCGACGAACAGGCGCGAGATAGCTTGGTAGCTCAGCAGGTCGTGGTCGATCATCCAGGCGCCGAGGCCGACGGGTGAATCCGCAATTCCGTAGAGCGTCTGTGGACGGAGCCCCATCTGGAGGGCGTAGGCCACTTCTTTCGCAAACCAGCCTTTCAGCTTCTCGTACCTCTCTCTTTCCTCGTCGCTTAGATCGGATGGCGGCGGACCGCCGGACGTGACCGCCTTCCACACGTCGGCTGGAACAGCACCAGGCATATTGGTGTGAATGCCGATCAATTCCGGAGCGCCTTCTACCGCCATCATATCAACCACAACGCCACCCCAATCGCCGCCTTGGGCGACAAAGCGCTTGTATCCGAGCCGCTTCATCAGCACGATCCAGGCACGTGCGATACGCACGGGGTCCCAGCCGGTCGTGGTCGGCTTCCCTGAAAACCCGTAGCCCGGCATGTTCGGAATCACCACATGGAAAGCGTCCGATGCCTTGCCGCCATGCGCCGTGGGATTGGTCAGGGGCTCGATGATCTTCAGCTGCTCGATGACCGACCCGGGCCATCCGTGCGAGACGATGAGCGGCAACGCGTCTTCGTGCTTCGAACGAACGTGAATGAAATGAATGTCGAGCCCATCGATCTCGGTGATGAACTGCGGTAGCGCGTTCAGCCTCGCCTCGACCCTGCGCCAGTCGTAGTCCGTCGCCCAATAGCGCGCGAGTTCCTGCATCGTCGCGAGCTCCACGCCTTGCGATGCATCCGTTTCCCGGTCAGGCCACCTTGTCGCCTCTATGCGCCTGCGCAATTCGGTAAGGTCCGCGTCCCGAACTTTCACCTGAAACGGACGAATGGCATTCTTGTCAGCGGCCCGCTCGCTGCGTTGTTGGATAGTGCTGGTCGCAGTCATGGTGTCCACCTTGTGAGTTCCTTCAACCGCTGCTCGGTGCCGTAGCGCCGAACTCCCGCACTCCGGCTTCTCCGTCTCCTCCGTCCCTGCGCTGCACCCAGGACAGGCGCTGCCCTAGCGCAGTGATCTGAACGCCGCGGTCAGGGGGAAAAGCACGACCGCCGCGCTGACCTTACGCAGCTCGGCGGTCTTGAGGTCCTTCGTGGGGCCGTTAACTCCGGCATCGCGGTGGAGGCGAGGACCCGTGGCTTTGCGACGCCGGCTTTCGCCGGGTGTGCATAGATCAGTTTGTAAGCGGCTCCAACGTAGGCCGGGAGATCGGAGTGGTCAAGAGCGGCAACGCTGCACCTCCGTCACGGATTCGTACCGGAGCCGCTCCGGTGGCGATGATGACGTGCCTGCCCAGATCTTCAATCGCGCAGGAAGTGGCAGCTGTAGCCGCCCGGGTTCTTCCGCAGGTAGTCCTGATGGTACTCCTCGGCCCGGTACCAGGCGGAGGCGGGCTCGATACTCGTCGTGATCGGTCGCTTCCACTTGCCGGAAGCCTCGACCCGCG
>DASSUE010000383.1:0-20501 GCA_035707305.1 Gemmatimonadales bacterium | reverse complement strand
CTTGGTGGCGCGGATGCCCCGGAGATCTGCTGAAGACCCGTACCGGATCGGCGGCGCGCTCCTGCACTTGGAGGTCCCATGAGCTGGGCACATCTGCACCTGATGATCAACCACCTCCCCGTCCTGGGCGCGCCCCTGGTGTTGCTGCTGCTCGGGTGGGCGCTGGTGCGCCGGTCGCCCGGCGTTGCTCGCATCGCGCTGTGGGGCACGGTGCTGCTGGGACCAGTCGCGCAGTTCGTATCCGTCACTGGCGAGCGCAGCGAGGACCGGCTGGAGCACGTCGTGGCGCTCGACGAAGCCCTTGTCGAGCGACATGAGGAGACCGCGGAAATCGGCACCCGGCTCCTGCTGCTCACCGCGGCCTTTGCGGCATTCGCGCTCTGGCGCACCCGAAGGGCTCCTAACCGCCGGCTGCTCCCGGCCACCGTGTTTACCGGGCTATTGGTGGCGAGCGCCACGCTGGCATACGCAGCGTGGACCGGCGGAATGATCCGGCATACCGAGATCCACTCCGGGAACTGGCCCACCGCTGCGGCCGAGGAGCATGCCGAGCGGGACTGAGTGCGTGAGTTCCCCCCGGTCTCAGCCGGTCGCCACGCCCTGGCGCTCGTGCCACATGCGCTCCGCGTTCTTCCGGACCAGCCGGAGCATCTGTCGGCGGATCAGCAGCACGCCGGGAGAAACTGCAGCCCAGTATCGGCGAAAGCGCTCGCGTGACTCCGGGTCGGTGGTGATCACCCTGGTCTCGGTTCGCGCGAGCGAGGTCGCAGCGTCTAATGCTTCAGCCTCGATCGTCCACACGATCTTGGCGTAGCCCGGGCGATCGAAGGCGGCGAATGCGTCGGGCTCGACCGACTCGAATACAACGTCGGCGTCCCACGGTTTGGTGACCGCTGCGGCGACGACCTTCCGGCCCGGTACTTCCGCCAGAATCCCCCACCCCAGGGCGAGCACCTTCTCCAGGAACGGGCCCGGCTGCTTCTCAGGTCCGGTCTTCGTACCCATCAGCAGCGATCGCCCCGCGAAGATCGCTCGCACCACCCGCGACTGGTCCAAATCCAGAGCGCGGGCCGCAAGGAAGGTCACATCTGCCGGAGCTCGGACCCGGAGCTCGTGGCGCTCGGCCACTTCGTACTCAGGCATGAAGCGGTCGAGCAGCGGATCTGGCTTCCCCCGGAGCTTCCGCTGTCCGTACCGCGCCCAGGTAGCGGACATGTAGCCGGCGTAGGAGAGTGCGGCGAGCCCTGCCGCGCCTATGAGAGCCCCGCCGAGTGCTCGGGACTTTCCTCGTCGCTGACGGTTTATGACGTCAACCTTCTGGTGACAGCCACCAGTGAATCCGGGTTGAGTGAGATCGAATCGATCCCGATCCCGGCGAGGAACTCCGCGAACTCCGGATAGTCGCTGGGCGCCTGGCCGCAGATGCCCACGTGCTTGCCGCGCCGGTGGGCGGCAGCCACGACCATCTCGATCAGTCGCCGAACCCCCGGGTCGCGTTCGTCGAAGAGGTGAGCCAGGATCTCGGAATCGCGGTCGACGCCAAGCGCGAGCTGGGTGAGATCGTTCGAGCCGATCGAGAACCCGTCGAAGAGCTCGCTGAACTCTTCTGCCAGCACGACGTTGTTCGGGATCTCGCACATGACGTGGACCTGAAGTCCCCGCTCTCCCCGGCGCAACTCGTTGCGCCGCATCTCCTCGAGCACCCTGCGGGCCTCGCCCAGCGTGCGGCAGAACGGCACCATCACCTGCACGTTTTCGAGACCGATGGTTTCCCGCACCCGCTGGATCGCGGCACACTCGAGCGCGAAGGCTTCGCGGTAGCGGTCGTCGTAGTATCGGGACGCTCCGCGGAAGCCGATCATCGGGTTCGCCTCGGCCGGTTCGAATGCGGACCCGCCCAGCAGGCCGGCATACTCGTTCGTCTTGAAGTCCGAGAACCGCACGATCACGGGGCGAGGGTAGAACGCCGCACCGATCTGCGCCACCCCCGAGGCCAGGCGATCGACGAAGAACTCGGCCGGCCGGTCCCAGCTGGCCGTGCGGTCGCGGATCCGGGCGAGCGCCTCGGCGTCGGCCACGCGCTCGGGGTGCAGCAGCGCCATGGGATGCACGCCGATCCAGGACGAAACGACGAACTCGATCCGCGCGAGTCCCACCCCGGCCGCCGGGAGCTGCGCCACGTGGAACGCGCGGTCCGGGTCGCCGACGTTGAGCATGAGCGGCACGCGCGGCTTCGGAAGCGCCGCGGGGTCGAGCTCCGTTCGCTCGAAGGCGACGACTCCCTCGTACACCCGGCCCGATTCCCCCTCCGCACAGGAGACCGTCACGACCTGACCGTCGGCGAGTAGACCCGTCGCGGTCCCCGTGCCGACCACGCAGGGGATCCCGAGCTCACGCGATACAATGGCCGCATGGCAGGTGCGGCCGCCTTCATCGGTCACCACGGCGGCGGCGCGCTTGAGCACGGGTTCCCAGTCGGGATCGGTCATGGATGCGACCAGGACCTCGCCGTCCCGGAAGCTCGGCAGGTCCGCTGGCGAGCGGACGACGCGCACGGGTCCCGATGCCACGCTGCCGCCCACGCTACGTCCGGTGAGAAGCGTGCGGCCCGTGCCGGTGCGCCGAAAGATCGCGAGACGCTCGCCACGTTGTGCGTGCACTGTCTCGGGGCGTGCCTGCAGGATGAACAGCTCCCCACTGGCACCGTCCCTCGCCCATTCGAGGTCCATCGGAACCGGGTGTCCCGCTCGTGCTGAATAGTGCGCTTCGATCTGCACAGCCCACCGGGCGAGCTGAAGGACCTCGTCGTCGGTGAGGACCAGTCGGCGACGGTCGGCCGCCGGCACCCGCACCTCCTTCACCGCCTTCGTACCGCCCTCGGCATAGACGAGCTTTACGGTCTTGTCTCCCGCCTCCCGCCGGAGCAGGGGGCGAAAGCCGCGTGCCAATGTGGGCTTGTGCACCCAGAACTCGTCCGGACGCACCCGCCCCTGCACGATGGTCTCCCCAAGACCCCACGCTCCGGTGATCAGCACCACGTCTCGGAAGCCACTTTCGGTGTCCAGCGTGAAGATCACGCCCGCTGCGCTGAGGTCACTCCGCACCATCTTCTGCACACCCACCGACAGCGCGACCGCACGGTGGTCGAAGCCGCGTTGTGTCCGGTACACGATCGCGCGGTCGGTGAAGAGCGAGGCCATGCACGCCCGGGTCGCCGTCTCGAGGGCGGCGAACCCCCGGACGTTGAGGAACGTCTCCTGCTGACCCGCGAACGACGCCGTCGGCAGATCCTCAGCGGTCGCGCTGGAGCGCACCGCGACATCCGTGGCCTCCTCGCCGTATTCAGCCGAAAGCTCGGCGTACGCCGCCTTCAGCTCCGCGGTGACTTCGGCTGGAAGGGGAGCCGAGGCCACCCGCTCTCGGATCCCCCGTGCCACGGCCGCGAGTTGCGCCACATCTGCTGGATCGAGGCGATCCAACTCGGCGTAGATCGTCTGGTCGAGTCCGGCGGCGCGGACGTGGAGCCGAAAGGCCTCTGCGCTCAAGGCGAACCCATCGGGAACCCGGATGCCTTGTGCCGCCAGGGACCCCACCAGCTCCCCGAGCGAGGCATTCTTCCCGCCCACCCGGGGCAGATCGTCGAGCGTAAGATCGGCGTAGCGGGTGACGTATCGTCGCGCTACAGTGGAGGAAAGGTCGTGACCGGACGTGATGGTCAGCGTCATGGATGATCCCTGGGGTGTCGGCGTATGGGGAAATGTGCCGATCGATCGGTGAAAAATCCGTGAAGGTGCGGGGAAGGAGTGTTGCGGGTTCCGGCCGCCGGCATCAATCCTTCATGCAGCCCGCCATAGCAGTACAGACTGCGCGGCATCGCACATCTGGAGGCATTCATGCGATTCACCTCGGCTTTCTTTACCCTGACCGTCACTGCCCTCCTCGCAGCGCCGCCTGCGGCCGGGCAGGAGCGAACGCCGCACGGTGATCACGAAAGCGGCATATCGCCGGCCCCTGAGGCACTCTCTCGGGCCACCCGGGATCTCGGCCGCAGCCTGCAGCGGCTGCGCGGAGACATACATGAGACGAACCGTTGGATGATCGTGCACGGGACGTCTGAGGGTCTGCATGACGTCGGCACCGAGATGGCCCATGCGGGCGAGCACCTGCAGGAGCTCGTGCGCCAGCTGGATGAGGCGTACGGGGAGCAGGAGATCGCCGGGGACGCGGGGAGGCGCAAGTCGGTGGATGCGCTGCAGTCTGAGGTGCGGGAGCTCGAGCGGCAGCTGCGGCGGACGCTTGACGCTCTGCGGCGCGCGGTCGGCTATCGCTGACTGGTTGGAACGGCTCAGGAAGGAGCGCGTTCGTCGATTATGAGTGCCCTTGCACGGCATAGTGACGTGCTCCCAGGAGCCCCACGTTGGCGCGCGTCACGACGTGCAACGGAATTCGCGACAGCACCGGTTTCAGTCGACCCTTCCTCTGAAACCGCTCAAGGAACTCGGGCCGGCTCAGGATCGGTAGCAGTCGCCGCGGGAGTCCGCCAGCCAGATACACTCCTCCCGTCGCCAGCACGCGAAGAGCAGCGTTCCCGGCTTCAGCAGCGAGAATTGCGGCAAAGAGCTGCACCGTCGCCACCGATAGGGCGCACGGGTCCCGTTCATCCAACCCAGCCGCAAAGATGACTGGCGTGGGATCCTCCGCGGTCTGGAGCTGCGCGGCGGTGCGTGATGAGCGGGGCGCCCCTCCCCGATCCTCCAGAAACCGATAAAGGTTGGGAACACCTCGCCCGGAGCACACCCGCTCAAAGCTCACGTGGTCGAGGTCGCGCGAGAGCCAACGCAGGAGCTCGACCTGGAGGTCGTCCACGGGGGCGAAGTCCGAATGTCCCGCTTCGGACGCATGGGCGCGGTAGCGGTCTCCATCCCACGTCAGGAACGATTCACCCAGGCCGGTGCCAGGGGCGACAACCGCAATTGAACCGCCCGGGTCGACCACCCCCCGCTGGAGCGTGTGGAGGGACTTTGGGCCGAGATGGGGGACCGCGTAGGCCTTTGCCACCAGATCGTTGATCAATGCGACTGAGGAGATGCCAAGCGCCTCACGGAGCCGCGCTTCATCGAGCACCCAGCCGAGGTTTGTCAGCGTCGCCGACCCACGAACTACCGGGCCCGCCACGGCGAACACCGCGCGCTCCACGGCAGCCCTCATCGGACGGAGAAAAGCCCTGACCAGCTCTTCCAGCGTACTGTAGTCCTTGGTCGCCAGCGCCGCTTCGGCTGCCGGGACGGTGGCCCCGTCTCCACCAGGGGCAACCAACGCCAGTTTCGCCCAGGTGCCGCCGATGTCTCCGACCAAGAGCATGTCAGGCTCCCAGCATCAGGTCGTCCTTAAGGTGCGGCCGCCGCATGAAGATTCCTTCCTATCGCCTTTTCCCCCGCTTTAGCACCGTCCCGTCATCTTCGTGTTGTAGGTAGACCGCCACACATGAGATGACCAGGTCTCGGAAGGAATGACTAGCATGCCGACCGCTCCAGCCGCCCGGCCTCCTTTCCCCCACGAAGCGGACGTGGCCCTGCGGGGCGGCTCGACCGTCCAGGTCCGTGCGATCAACCCGGAAGACGAGGCGCGCCTGGCCGCCTTCTTCCGGAATCTGTCTCGCGACTCGCGGGCCCTCCGATTCTGCGGCGCCGTGGGCGACGCCTTCCTGGATCGAGCGGCAGGGCGCTTCTCCAGGGCGGACGGCGCCGACAGCGTGGGGCTGGTCGCCACCGCGGGAACTGGGCAGCGGATCGTCGGGCACGCCACCTATGTCGTAACCGCTCCGGATCGCGCAGAAGTCGCTTTCGCGATCGCGGACGACCACCGGGATCAGGGTCTCGGCACCCTGCTGCTGGGCGAGTTGGCTCAAATCGCATCCGCCAACGGAATCCGAGTCTTCGAGGCGATCGTCCTGCCGGAGAACTATCGGATGTTGACGGTGTTCCGGGAGTCCGGCTTCCCGGTCCGCGCTCAAACAGCACCCGGCGAGATACGCATCGAGTTTCCCACCGAACTGAGCAAGGACGCCCTTGAGCGCTTCGAGCAGCGGGAGTGGACCGCCGCGGTGAACGCTGTGCGCGGGTTCTTGTCCCCCAGGTCGGTGGCGGTGATCGGTGCGTCGCGGCAGCGACACTCGATCGGTGGCGAGGTACTGCACAATCTGCTCAACTACGGGTTCCCGGGACCGGTCTTCCCCGTCAATCCGAACGCACCGGTCGTACAAGGCGTGGCCGCCTACCCCGGCGTGGAGGATGTGCCCGGCCCCGTGGACCTCGCCGTGATCATGGTTCCTGCGGCGCGCGTGCTCGACGTTGCGAAGGCCTGCGGGCGAAAGGGCGCCCGCAGCCTGGTGGTGATGTCCGCGGGCTTCGCGGAGACGGGCGACGAGGGTCGCTCCAGGCAACGAGAGTTGGTTCGCGTCTGTCGAGCGGCGGGAATGCGTCTGATGGGCCCGAACTGCATGGGCGTCCTGAACACCCACCCCGACGTGCGGCTCAACGCCACGTTTGCGCCCGAGCCGCCGCCCAGGGGGCGACTCGCGTTCATGTCACAGAGCGGGGCCCTTGGGCTCGCGATCATGGATTACGCGCATTCCCTCGGCCTCGGTCTCTCGACCTTCGCATCGGTCGGGAACAAAGCGGACATCTCCACCAACGACCTGCTCCGCTACTGGGAAAGGGACCCGAACACCGACGCAATTCTGCTCTATCTGGAGTCGTTCGGGAACCCGCGAAAGTTCTCCCGTATCGCTCGCCGAGTCGCTCGTACGAAACCGATCGTGGCGGTGAAGAGCGGACGCTCTCCGGCCGGCGCCCGTGCAGCCGGGTCGCATACGGGCGCGCTGCTTGCCGCGTCGGACGTGACGGTGGACGCGCTGTTTCGACAGACCGGCGTCATTCGTACCGACACGCTCGAGGAGTTGTTCGATGTCGCCTCGTTGATCTCGAGTCAGCCTCCACCCAAGGGGCGGCGGGTGGCAATCCTGAGTAACGGCGGGGGTCCGGCGATACTCTGTGCCGACGCCTGCATTGCGGAGGGGCTTGAAGTGCCGCCCCTTGCCGAAGAGACCCAGGCAGCACTCCGCCAGCTGCTACCTCCCGAAGCGAGTGTGACCAACCCGGTGGATATGATTGCTTCGGCTCCCGGTGAGTATTACCGCGAGGCGATCCGGATCCTCGAACGGGATCCGCGCGTGGATGCCCTGATCGTCATCTTCATCCCACCAATGGTGACCCGGCCGGAGGACGCAGCCCAGGCCATAGTGGACAGCCTGCGGGAGCATCCGGGTGACAAGCCGCTGCTCAGCGTCTTCATGCGGTCCCGCGGCGCGCCGGCCGAGCTGCGAGCCGCTGACGTGGCAGTTCCGTGTTACGCGTTCCCCGAGGACGCCGCGGTCGCGTTGGCGCGGGTCGCACGGTACGGCGAATGGCTCGCCCGACCCCCGGCCGCACCGCCGCGGTTCGATGACGTCCGGCTGGATGAGGCGACGTCCATTGTCGCCTCCGCTCTCGATCGAGGGGCGGGTTGGCTTTCCCCGGAATCGATTGGACGGCTGCTCGCCTGCTACGGCCTTCCCGTTCTGGACCAGCGTCTGGCGCTGACGGCCGAGGAAGCTGTTCGCGAAGCAACCGTCCTGGGAGAAGAGGTGGCACTGAAAGCGATGGTCCCCGGTGTGGTGCACAAGACCGACCTGGGCGCGGTCCGGTTGAAGCTGCGACCCGAGGAAGTCCTGACCGCTGCCCGAGAGATGGACGAGCGGCTACGCTCGGTGGGACGAGCGCCGACTGGCTTCATGGTACAGCGGATGGCACCGCTGGGCAGGGAGATGATCGTGGGCGTGGTACACGACCCGCAGTTCGGCCCTGTGCTCGCCTGTGGTGCAGGCGGTGTGATGGTGGAACTCGTAAAGGATGTCGCGGTGCGGTTGACCCCAGTGGCCGGAAACGAGGCCATGGAGATGCTCCGTGAGCTCAGGACCTATCCGCTTCTCACGGGTTACCGCGGTGAACCGGCGTGCGACGTGCCCGCGCTGGTGGAAGCGATGCTCCGCATCAGCGCGATGGTCGAGGATCTGCCGCAGATCATGGAGCTGGACCTGAACCCGATCCTGGTGCACCCGAAGGGCGTGTCCATCGTCGATGCGCGCATACGCGTGGCTCCGGCGGAGCCCTCACCGCCGCTCGGTGCGCTATCACCTTCGAGACTTTGAACCACTGCTCCTATCTGATCCAAGAGGATACGCACCTTGATCAATACCCTTCCGATCCAGAGCCCGGCGAGACCATCCAAGCGACCATCCGCGATCAAGAAGGACGGCTTCTCGCTCGCGCGGCTGGCGCGGATGCAGGCCGCCCTCCAGCGTCACGTCGAAGGCGGAGAGGTCCCCGGCGTTGTTGCGCTGGTCCACCAGCGCGGGCGCGAGCACGTGGAGATGATCGGGACCATGAGCTTCGACAGCGCCGTGCCGATGCGACGCGACACGATCTTCCGGCTCGCCTCCACCACCAAGCCCATCACGGCAGCCGGCGCCATGATCCTGGTGGAGGAATGCAAGCTTCGACTCGATGATCCAATCGACGAATGGCTGCCGGAGCTGAAGGATCGCAGGGTGCTCCGCACCCCCCAGAATCCCCTCGACGATACGGTGCCGCCGAAGCGTCGGATCACGCTGCGTGACCTCCTCACATTTCGCTCGGGTTACGGTGAGGTGGCCTTCCTCTCAGGTGGCGGTGAAATGGGCTACGTCGCACCGCCGTCGCCCATCCACCAGGCGATGATCGAGGCGCGCGTCTCCCTGAGTGAATGGCCGTTCCCGGGCACTCCCGACGAGTTCATGAAGCGCCTGGGCAACCTCCCGCTCGCACATCAGCCGGGCGAGCGATGGCTGTACCACACCAGTGGCGAGATCCTGGGCGTGCTCATTGCCCGGGTCGCCGGTAAGTCGCTGGGCGCGTTCCTCCAGGAGCGCATCTTCGCGCCGCTCCGCATGGTGGACACCGGCTTCCAGGTCCCGGAGGCGAAACTCGATCGGCTCCCGACCTGCTACGGTCTTGACATGGCCACAGGCAAGCTGGTCGTCCTCCACCAGACCGGGGCCGACTACCTCGCGCGGCCGCCGCTATTCGAGTCCGGTGCGGGTGGCCTGGTTTCGACCGTGGACGATTTGCTCGCCTTCGGGCGGATGATGTTGGGCAAGGTCCGCGACACCGACGAGCGGATTCTTTCGCGGCCAGCGATCGAGCTGATGACCATGGACCACCTCACGCCAGAGCAGAAGGCGGCCTCGCCGTTCTTCGAGCACTTCTGGGATGGTTACGGGTGGGGCCTCGGCTTGGGGATCGTCATCGCGCGGAACGACGTCGGGAACGCGCCGGGACGCTTCGGTTGGGACGGTGCGTTCGGAACGTCGTTCTGGATCGATCCAAAGGAGGAGCTGATCGGTGTGCTCATGACGCAGCGCCGTCCGGACCGGCTTGCTCTTCCTCCCATCGTTCTCGACTTCTGGACCTCGGCCTACCAATTGATCGACGACTAGGCGGCCAAGGAGATTCGGCGTCGGTCTGGTATCGACCGCACGGGAAGGGCCGGAGCAGCTGGGCCGACCCTTCCCGGTTCGTGAACTCCCCTTCAGTCGCTCTTCAACCCCGCTTCAGGACGGTGGCTGTTGCTACTTCACTACATGGAAGGCACGGCAAGAGGCGCCCGAGCAGGTGCTCTTACTTCGACACCGACAACGGTGGCTCCGATCAGACCTACTCGTGTCCGCTGGTCTATTCGTGGGACGGCCAGCGTTGGCGTCTCGACTCGGGCACGTTCGGCGGGGCCATCATGCCCGCGCTGGCACGCACCGAAGTCGACAACCTGCTCCACGCGGTTCCGGTCGGCGACTCGCTGCGCCTGCGGATCACCAACGAGCTGAACGAGACCGATCACCTCGACCGCGGCCGTTCCGGCCGTCGACCACCCGGCCGGCGTCGCGGTTGCGCCTGACGCAACCGGGCAACTCCACAGCCCGGGTTCGCTCGTGCCGCCGATGATGGCGCGGGACTTCCGCGGACGGGATGCGCTGGCTCGCGTAGCCGTGGAAGATGGCTGGGCATGGGAATCGAACCCCGTGGGGCGGGACTCCAGCCGGGCCGCGCATGTAGGGGATGGGCTCGAGCTGCAGTTTCCAAGGCCAACGGGGGTCGACCAGGCCCGACTCGTGGTCGATGCGGGCAACACGGCCTGGGCGGAGTACATGATGGGACGGTTCGTCGGACTGCATGGCTCCGCAGCCCAGGGGTGGTATGACTCCGTGGCGGCCCACCCGGCCCTTGCCGCGCAGATCCGCCGGATGATGGAGCGCGAAATCAACATGGGCATATGGGTGCACGCCAACGGCCGATGGCAGCGGCGCGGCAGCGTCATCGAAGCCGGGCCAGAACTGTGGAAGCGGCAGGTGGTGCCGATCGACCTCTCCGGCGTGACCGGTGACGTCGTACGGGTGCGGCTCGAGTCGGCCCCGTCGTTGTGGCTCATCGAGGTCGCCTTCGCCGTCCCATCGGTGCCGCCCGGGCTCATGCGATCGTACGTGCTGCTGAGCCACGGATGGTATCGCCTGCACGTGCCCGCCGCGTGCCCTCCTCAGACCGCTGTGCTCGACCGGGCGCTGCGAGAGCCGCTGGGGGCCTCGCGGATCGTCACCGGCGAACTCGCACGCGCCGTCAATCTTCTCCGCGCCCGCTAGCGACGACCGTCAACCGCTGCCGGCTCGACCCGCTGGCCGTCGCGGATGGTGTCGCCGGGGTAGAGGACGACGGCTGCACCGGCCTCGATCCCGTGGCGTACCTGCGCCGACGTGTCGGTCCGGTGTCCGATCTCCACCGGTCTGAGCCGCGCCCGGCCGGCCTCCACTACGTAGACGCCCCACCCCTCGCCGCGGCGGAACACCGCGCCGCTCGGAACCTGCAGCACATCCGGCTCCTCCCAGACCGCGATGCTCGCTTCGACACGAAAGCCGTCCCCCAAGGTGTATGATTGTCCCGCGACTTCGTCGAGGTGGACGATGACGTTGACCCGCTGCTCCTCCACGCCGAGCGCGGAGACCCGGGTGAAGGCGGACGGCTCTACCCTGTGCACGTGCCCCGACAGCGCGCTGTCGCCTCCCCACTGCTCGATGCGGACCGGGTCACCCGGTGCGATGCGGACCGCATCGGTGGTGAGCACGTCTATAACCGCCTCGAGGGTTGTCGGGTCGCCGATCTCGACCAGTGGGGCGCCCGCCTGCACGACTCCTTCGCTTTCCTGCAGGACCCGCAGCACTTGTCCATCGACCGGTGCCGGCACGGCGAGCTGCTGGCCGGCCGCCGTTCCGGGCTGCAGCCGCCGCACCGCGGCCCGGGCGATAGCCAGCTCGGCCTCGGCGACCTTCACGCCGAACTCCACGCTCGCCAGCTCCTCCCGCCGCATCCTCTCGGCCAGCTCGGCCTCTTCGGCAGTGCGCGCCGCCGTGGCGCCGGCGCGCAGCAGGGTACGCTCGCGGGCCGCGTCACGACTCGCCTGATCGGCCGCCGCACGGGCCCGATCTCTGGCGGCCTGGGCCTGCCGCCGCATCGCGACGGCCGCTGCCACCCGCGCCTCGGCTTCGGCCCGGGCGCGTGGATCTAGCAGCGGGGACGCCGGGGGAATGATCTGCGCGACCGGATCGCCGCGCCGCACGGTGTCTCCGGGTTGCAGCTCGATCCGGCCAAGCGTCCCCGTGAGCGGCGCTGCCACCACGAAACGGTCGGTCACACGGGTGCGGCCATCCTCGAGCACTGCGACGCGGAGTGGTCCCCGACTGACGGTGCCGACCTCGACCACTACCGGGACCGGTGCGAACGCTCGGACGAGCCCGACCCCGAGTGCGAGCACCGCCGCGATCGCGATCGCCCACCTGGTGCGTGAGCCCGCTCTCCGACGGGTGAAGCGCGCAGGCACCGGACGCGGTCCGAACGTGGGGAGGGCGCTCGAGTCGGAAGGCGCCGGCGGCGCAGACACTTCGTCCTGCACCGGTCGAAGCTGCACAGGGTGAACGGGTTCACGCTCGCTCATGGCATGAGGCAATTCGAAGATGTTCTACTCACGGGTCTTCAGTACGCCAATCAGATCGAGCCGATCGAGGCGGCGGCGGACCAGCAGCGCACTCACCAGGGAGGCGCCGAGCACGACGAGCACCGCGGTGGCATAGGTACGGGCGGACAGCACCAGCGGAAAGCGGTACCGTTCGGGATGGACCATGCCGATGACCAAACTGGTCAGCCAGGTACCAAGGGCCAGTCCTAGCGGAATTGCGAGCAGCACCTGAAGCCCGAGCTCGCCGAGCAGGATCTTCGAAATCTCGCCCCGGGTGAAGCCGAGCACCCGAAGGCTGGCCAGATCCCTGCTCCGAAGCGAGAGAGCCACGCGGGCGTTGTTGTAGACGACTCCCAGAGCGATCGTTGCCGCGAACACCGTAAGGACGAGGGTGACGACCCGCATGGACTCGCCACTCTGCCGCCGCAGCAAGCGCACGACGGCTGGCCGGCTGGTGATGCTCGCGACGCGGGGCATGTCGTTGAGGCGCCGTATGATCTCGCCTTCCGAACCCCGATCAATGGCGAGCAGCGCTGAGGATGCCCGAGATTCCTCCCCAATCAGAGCCGCGAGCCCCTCCGCCCGCATGTAGCCTTGTAGGCCCATCAGCTCGTCCACGGTGCCGGCCACCCTCACTCGGTAGCTCCGCCGCTCGCCCTCCAGCGCCTTCACGGTCACGGTATCGCCAGCCTGGATCTCGAGAATGTCGGCGAGGGTCCGGGTGAGGAGCACTCCCTCGGCCGGGAGGGGCACCGGCGCCCCGTCGCTGCGGCTCACGACCCGGCGGAGCTCGCTCCCGCGCGCGAGCCCGTATACCGGCACCTCGCGCCACCGATGGCCGGCCTCCAGCCGGGCCGCCAGCGTCCGCATGCCCTCGACGCGCCGGATCCCGGGAAGCTCGCCGAGCGCTCGCACTGCCCGCGTCGGCACCGGGTCATTGAAGCCCACGCTCAGGTCTTCGCGGCTTACGCGCGAGAACTGCATGTCCAGAATGAAGTCGAACGCGTCGCTGCTGAACTGTCCCACGATCACTGTGGCGAGCCCGGTCGCGATGCCAAGCGAGGAGAGTAACGTGCGGAGTGGTCGCCGCTCCAGCTCCCGCACCGCAATTCGCCATGCGGGGGTGATCCAGGGCAGTCCCAGGCGGTCGACCAGCAGCGGGTGGTAGGTAGCGGGAGACGGTGGCCGCATCGCCTCGGCAGGGGGAAGGCTGGCGATTCGCCGGGCGGTCGTCATGGCGCCGGCCGCCGCAGCGGCAAAGCTGGCGACGATCCCCGTGGCAGCCACGCCCGGCGTCAAGCGATAGCTCGCAAGCGGAAACCGGAAGATGTCAGCATAGACTCCCGTCAGCGCACGGCCGAGCCACGCTCCGACCGCAAAGCCCAGCAGCGCACCCAGCACGACGACAATCGTGACCAGCTGGAGATAATGCAGGCCGATCCTGAGATCCGCATACCCCAGTGCCTTCAGCGCGGCGATCTCGGGCCGCTGCAGCTCGACCAGCCGGGCCAGCACAACGTTGACCAGGAACGCCGACACGGCGAGAAAGATGACCGGGACGACCGTCGCCCAGACGCTCAGCTGCTCGATCTCCTCCTCGAGCAGGTCATTCGACGGCTGACGGTCTCGGCTCAATGCCGGAAGTCCGCCGTACGCATCGAGCAGCCGGTCCACCTCGGCCAGTACCGCGGGAGTGGAGGCGCCCGGCTGCAAGGCGAGCACTGCGTTGTTGAACGCCCCTTCCATCCGAAACGCCGCGGCCGCGGCTGCCCGGTCCATCCAGAGCACGGCGAAACGCTCGTCGTCCACTCCCGCGCTCCCACCCCGCGGAAGGGGATAGACGAACTCCGGCGAGGTGGCCAGCCCAACGATTCGGAGTACTCGCCTTTCGCCGTTGATGATGGCGGGGAGGGTGTCGCCCGGACTGAAGGAGCGTCGCTCTGCGAACGCGGTCAGCAGCACGACCTCGTCCGAATGACCGGGCTCGACCATCCGCCCAGCCGCGAGATAGAGGCGGTCGAGTGGTGGCTCGGCGGCCGGTGGAAGCGAGATGATCTGGGCGAGCGGCGGCTGCAGCCCACCGGGAATGGGCAGGGTGACGTTCTCGACGATACGAGTATGCACTCGCGCGACGCCCGGGATCGCTTCCAGCCGTGCGGCGACCGCTTCCGGCGCGCGCTCGAGGTGCACGAACACGTCGCCGAAGCGGTACTGGCGGTAGAACGAAGTCTTCGCGATCTCGAGCGACGTGAAGGTGCTCTGGAGCGCGACGAACGTTGCGATCCCGCAGGCGACGACCATCGCGATCGTGACCACCTGACCCCGAAGCAGACCGAGGTCCCGCAGCAGCTTGCGATCAAGCGCCTTCACCACCGCAGGCTCTCCACCGCCGCCCGGGCGGTTGGCCGCATTTCGCCGACGATACGTCCGTCGCCCATCGTGACCACCCGGTGGGCGATGGCGGCTATCGGAGCGTTATGGGTGATGATCGCGGTGGTCGTTCCGAGCTCCCGGTTCACCGACTCGATGGCCGACAGCACCAGCTTGCCGGTCTGAAAATCCAGCGCGCCCGTGGGTTCGTCGCAGAGCAGCAGGTCGGGCCGCTTGGCCACAGCCCGGGCGATGGCAACGCGCTGCTGTTCGCCGCCCGAAAGCTGCGCCGGAAAATGATCCAGGCGGTTGGCCAGGCCAACCAGCTCGAGCATCTCCTCGGGCTGGAACGGATCAGGGACGATTTCGGTAACCAGCGCGACGTTTTCCCGGGCGGTGAGACTGGGAATCAGGTTGTAGAACTGGAAGACGAACCCGACATGGTACCTGCGGTACCGGGTGAGCTCCGCCTCGGAGGCCGTAGTCAGCTCGTCGCCTCGGTACAGTACCCGCCCCTCGGTCGGAACGTCGAGCCCGCCCAGGATATTGAGGAGAGTGGACTTGCCGCTGCCGGATGGCCCCAGGAGCACCATGAACTCGCCCTCGCTGATGGCCAAGTCCACGCCGCGCAGGGCATGCACCCGCACCTCGCCCATCTGATAGACCTTGGTGAGCGCTACGGTCTGCAGAACCGGCGGTGCATCGGAGCGCCCCATGCACCCAATGTAGGGTGCCCGCGCGGCGCCCCTGTGAACCCTGCATGAAGCCGCGTTCATGCAGATGTCCCTGAAGGCGCCCTGCGCACAACTTCACGATCCCTTCACTGACGACCCCCTAGCGTTCGACACCATCTCTCCGGAGCCGATGATGCTGCGCGCTCTTGCCCACCGTGGCCTGATGGCCCTGACGCTCACCATGACCACCACCGCCGCCTTCGGTCAGGGCGACCGCGCAGCCGTTGCCCGGGCGTCGAGTGGCATTCCTTCAACGGGGACCCGGTGGGTTGTCGACCCGATTCACTCGCAGGTCCAGTTCCGGGTCCGGCATCTCGTCGGGCGGGTGCACGGCACCTTCGACGACTGGTACGGCGTCATCGTGACCAGGGACGAAGACTGGACCCACGGAACGGTGAATGTGGGCGTGCAGACCCACAGCGTGAACACCGGCAACATCAATCGCGACGCCGATCTCCGGAGTGGCCGGTTCTTCGCCGCCGATAGCTTCCCCAAGATGACGTTTGAGAGCACCGGCATCGTGGCGACCGACAGCACCGTCGAGATCGGCGGCATCCTCACCCTCAAGGGTCGCGCGCGACACGTCGTGCTGACCGGCCAGTATCAGGGGACCGCGAAGGACTATGCGGGGCAGCAACGCATCGCGTTCGAGGCTCGCACCGCCATCGACCGCCGTGACTTCGGCCTGTCCTATTCGGAACTGGTCAACGGGGTGCCCGGCATCGGCAACGAGGTCGAGATCACAATCGCCATCGAGGCGATCCGCGTGCCGTAACATGCCGGGGAACACGCATCGTCGTCATTCAAGGGCATCCGGATCGGGATGCCGCGCGGTTCTGCCGTGCGCTCGCCGACGCCTACGTGGCAGGCGCGCATCAGCAGGGGACGCCGTCAGATTGATCGATGTAACCAGTCTCGAATGGCTCGGCCTGCTACCGGCCCTCCTCAAGGCGTTTCTCGAGCAGCTCTTCCGGCCTGGCTTCGCATTCGCGAGGTCCCTTACGCAAGGCGGGAAGCGACTGTTCGACGGGCGGAGCGCCCGCGTGGTGGTCACGATGGGAATGCCGGAGGCGATCGATCGTCAGGTCGCCCCCTACGCCTATCACGTCGGGCAGATCGTGCGGCTCGCCAGGCACCTCGCGGGCGACCGCTGGCAGTCGCTCAGCATCCCGAAGCGTCGTTAGTTCCGCACCACGAACCGAACCGACTGCTCCGCGAGCTGTCGCACCGCATTGCCCGACATTCGGGCCGGCCGGAAGACCGCCCTCGCAACCGATTCCCGCGCCGACGACACGAAGAGCTCGTCGGTGTTGTCGACCACCTCGATCGAGCGTTTGTCCACCCGACCGGTCGTGTCGATCACGAAACGGAGCAATACTCTGCCCGATAACCCCAGCGTCGCAGCCCCGGCGGGGTATCTTGGTTCTGGCTGCGAGACCAGCTCCGCCTGCTGAAATCGCCAGTCTTCGGTTTGCGCCGCATAGATGGGCCGACCACGCGCGTCCTTCGCAACGATCCCGCCGCTGCCGAAAATCCCATCCGCCGTGCCCCCTTCCACTCCGCGGCCGGTGTAGTCGCGGGGATCGAACGGCTTCTCGTTGAGGTCGATGGGAGGGATGAACGGAATGTCCTTTGGGGCCACGACGGTCTGGAAACCCTTGGGGGCGGGAGCCATGGCCTTTGCCCTGGGCTTGGCCTTGGCGACGTCGGGCTTGCTCGGCACGGGCTTCTCGGGTTCACGGACCGCGAACGTTGCATCCCGCATCAGGACGAGCACCGGGTCAACGTTCCCCATCAGGCGGTCGTCGGACGCGGCGCGAGTGGCATCCACGAAGAGCCCGATGGTTACGACATGGGTCAGCAGCGAACCGAGCACACGACCCGGCTTCACCACGCGCGGCTGAGCGGAAGCGAGCAGGACTTCGAACATATCGACCACCTTAGTTGCAACATCATCGAAGGGCCGTCAAGCCACCTCGAGGCTACGCGTCAATCGGTGTGCCCTTGCCGCTCCCCGGTCTCTACTTATGCTCCACTGCTCGCCGGAGAGTACCCGCTTGCAACAGATAAAGGGGGCGGTCCTGAAGTCGCGTCTCGCCTTCGTCGAGGAACACTTCGGCAAGGACGGCGTGCAGCGCGTGCTCCAGAGTCTCGCGCCGGACGACCAGCGCCCCCTCCGGATGTTGTTTACCTCCAACTGGTACCCGTTCGAGCTCGGCCGCCGGCTGGACGACGCCATCGTGCGCGTCCTGGGAAACAGCCGCCCGGAGTTCTTCGAGCGCCTGGGCGCCGCCTCGGCCGACAAGAACCTGGGCTCCCTGCACAGCGGCTATCTCACCCGCGGCGATCCCCACGCGTTCCTCGCCAAGGCGCCCCAGATCTACGCGCTCTACTACGAGACCGGCCGTCGCGAGTACCAGAGAGCCGGCGACCAGGCCGGCGTGCTGATCAGGCACGAGGCCGAAACGTTCAGCGCGCCGGATTGTCTCACGGTCGTCGGTTGGTACCGGCGCGCGCTCGAGCTGTGCGGCGCCCGCGAGGTGCGGGTCGAGGAAGTCGAGTGCCGCGCGAAGGGCGGCTCCGTCTGCCGCTACGACGTTGCCTGGCGTTGAGCCTGAGAGCGCTGGCGGGATGCTTGCGGGCGCTCGTCGCTGCGTGCAGCGATGACACGGCGCCGAACGGCGCCGTACCGCGAACCTACCGGATGGGCTTCTCGGCGCTGCCGACCCGCCCGGACCAGGCCGCGGTGCTTCCCACCATCGAGCAGTGGGCGCCGCTCGCGGATGCAGCCATCCTCCCTATCTCGCCGCCGTGGTCCGCGCTCTTGTCCGGAACCGGCGCCGATGTCGCGGTTCAGGCACAGCACCTCGAGCTGGTGCAGCACTACCCCGGGCGAGGGTGCACGCCGCGCTGGTCACCATGGTCAACGCTGCCGCGGCCGAGGCTGTGTTCCAGCTGACGTTCACCGATCTCGATGTTCAGGGCGGGTGGCCCGCGGGAATCGCTCCATTCGCGAGCCTCGGGCTGGTGGATGTGGCGTTCGCGCCGAAACCCGCGCTCGCCCGTTGGGACGCTGTGGTCAGCCGGCCACGCCAGTAGGCGGGGCAGCCGACGCGCTCAGGGCGACAGCCGCTCCACGCGCCAGGCAGCACCTTCGCGGCGGTAGATGATCCGGTCGTGCAGGCGGTTGTCCCGCCCTTGCCAGAACTCGACGGTGTCGGGCCGCAGGCGGAAGCCGCCCCAGTACGGTGGGAGCGGCACGTCTCCGCCGTCGAAGCGCGCCGCCATCGCCTCAAGCCGCTCCTCCAGATCCGCCCGGCTTGCGATGACGGTGCTCTGATGCGAGGTCCAGGCCCCGAGCCGGCTGCCCCGCGGGCGAGAGAGGAAGTAGGCTTCGTTTTCCTCCCGTTCCAGTCGGACCACGGTGCCGGTGATCCGCACCTGCCGTTCCAGCTCGCCCCAATGAAACACCAGTGCCGCCCGGGGATTGGCCTCGAGCTCCCGTCCCTTGCGGCTGCGGTAGTCGGTGAAGAACGCGAAGCCGCCATCGTCCGTCCCCTTGAGCAGGACGATGCGTGCGGAGGGCGCCCCGTCGGACGACGCCGTAGCCAGCGTCATGGCGTTGGGCTCGGGAAGCTCCGCCCGACGCGCGTCATCGAACCATCGCGTGAACTGGCGGATGGGATCCGGGTCGACGTCCGCCTCGTCGAGCCGGGCGGCAGCGTACTCGCGGCGCAGATCTGAGATCGTCATAGGCCGGGGGGCGCTGCGGTCACCGTCCGCCGATGAGGTGCAGCTCGGTCTGCCGCTGATAGGCCCAGCGGGGCACGCCGTCCGGCCCCATCACCATGTCTTCCTCCTGTGGCATCCGGACCCGCTGCCCATTCCATTCCGGGATCGCCGACGTGGCCTGGAGCTCGACGGAGTACCACATCGTCGGCACCACCTTGTGGTCCCCGCGCCCCGGCACACCCTCCTGATAGTCCCAGAGGCCGATCAGCGGGCCCGCGCCATGCCCGTGAAGCCCGATGGGATGGGAATAGATGGTGCCGTCGATCCCTTCCTTCGCAATGCGCGCCCGCGCCGTCGCGAGAATCTGGTTGCCGGTACGGCCCGGACGAATTTCCTCCATCATGATATCCTGCATCCGGTTGGACCGGGCCAGCGCGCGCTTGAGTCCCTCCGGCGCATCCCGTTCGCCTTCGCGGAGTACATAGGCCAGGTGCTGAATGTCGGTATTGAGCCTGAGCGCGGTGATGCCGACATCACAGTGCAGGACGTCTCCCCGCTCAATGACGGGATCCTCCCCCAGCTGATCGTCGGTCACACCCTTGCGCTGCACGTCCACGGACGGCTGGAACCAGGTGTCGAGGCCCATGTCGTTCACCGCCTGGCGGAAATACCACACCAGATCGCTGGTTCGCGACACCCCCGGCTTGACGACCCGCTCGGAGAACATCGTATCGATCACCGCCCAGGTGAGCTTGGCGAGATCGTTGTAGAATCGCTGCTCGTCGGGGAGCCGCGCCGCCAGCAGATCTACGGCCAGACCTTCGGAACGTTTGAATCGCTTGGTCCAGGCGGGACCGAGAGCGCGCCGCATGCCCTCGTATTCACCGGCGGTGAGGCCGTCGGCAAAGGCGAAGGTGCGGGAGATATTGACCCCGATGACCTTCGGCTTGCGGGTCTCGATCACTTCCTTCAGCACCTGCCACTGCTGGTCGCCCCACAGCTCCGCCTGCCGCCCGGCCACAGCAGCCTCGACCCGCCGCGTGCTCCTCACGGCCCGGTAGGCGCCGCCCTGCGAGGTGCCGCCCAGTGCGACCCGCTCGACGCCGGCGGTGGGGCCGCGGTCCCAGAAGACGTAGATCGTCCGGCGGCGTGCGGCGAACGTCGTGGGCGATACCAGCGCCTCGAACACGGGATCCTCCGCGTACTCGCGCATCGGAATGACCCACATGTCGATGCCGTACTTGCGCATGAGCCCGGGCAGGATGCTGTCCAGCCGCATCTGAAGCCAGGCTTGCTGCCGGTCGGCTTGCTGGCGCAGGGTGCCGAAGGGTCGGTACTGTGCGTGGAGGGGCGATGGAAGGAACGACGGCGCAACGGCGAGCCAAACGCCGAGCAGGATTCGCAGCGATGGTGTGGGCATGGAGGAAAAAATAGGCGAGAACAGGCTATTCGCGCCCATTCTCGCGCGTTCCCGCCTGTTCCTCTGCCGCTCGCCCGTACACCAACCCCGCCTCCGCGCGCGCGTCGATC
>DASSUE010000382.1:0-2552 GCA_035707305.1 Gemmatimonadales bacterium | reverse complement strand
CACCGCCACGCCGCAGCTCGCGACCAGGGGAGCGAGCAGGAGAGAGACCTTGTCGCCGACGCCGCCGGTCGAGTGCTTGTCCACCACCGGCCGGTCGATCCCGTCGAACCGAAGCCGGTCTCCCGACGCGATCATGGCGTCCGTGAGCGCGGCCAGCTCTGCGGACTCGAGGCCGCGGAAGTAGACTGCCATGAGCAGGGCGGATATCTGATAGTCCGGCACGGCACCTGCAACGTACTGCTCGATGAGCCCGCGCCACTCGTCCGGGGTGAGCGCTCCGCCGTTGCGCTTGCGTTGGATGAGAGTTGCAACGACCATTTAAGCGCGCCTGCCGGGCATGCGTGATGGGATATGGCTCAATAATGCGTTACACGGCGACGATCGCTTTACTGGTGACGGCAACCGGGGGCGGCACCCTCGGGGCACAAACCGCGCACGACAGCGCCTACACCGACCTCCCGATGACCGATTCCGGGGTCACTGCCTCAGCGGTGAGGCCTGGCGCGCCGACGCTGCCGGCGACCCCCGACACCGCTGCGGACCCGCTCGCCGCCGGCATCGCCGCATTCGAGGGGCGAGACCCCGCCACTGCGCTTGCGCGGTTTCGCGAGGCCGTCGCGCTGGATTCGCTGAGCTACGAGCCCAACCTGCGCCTGGCGCTCACGCTCATCACGCTGGGGCAGCGCGTTCCCGACACCAGATCCGACGCCAACCGCGACTCGATGTACGCCGAGGCGGAGCGCCGCGCCCGGACCGCCGTTCGCGCAGATACCTCCCGCGCCGACGGGTGGTTCATGTTGGCCAGCGCCATGGGGCGATCGGCGCTGACCAGGCCACCGCAGCTTCGGCTCAAGATGGCGCGCACCATCCGCGCCGCGGCCATCCGCGCCATCACGCTGAATCCGTCGCACGACGGCGCCTACCACGTCCTGGGCCGCTGGCACGCGGAGATCATGCGGTTGCCCGGCATCGAGCGCTTCTTCGCCCGGCGGGTGCTGGGCGCGAAGGTTTTCGACGAGGCGTCGTGGGACGAGGCGACCGCGAACCTGGAGCGGGCGGTGGCGCTGGATACCACCCGCATCGTGCACCGGCTCGACCTGGCGGAGGTGTATGCCGACCGGAAGCGCTACGCCGACGCCCGGGCGCAGCTCGACACGCTCGCGGCGATGCCGGAGCGGGAATACCTCGACCCGCAGCATAAGGCGGCGGCTGACAAGCTGCGGGAGAAGATCGCGAACAAGCAGGACTCGTAGGCGCCGTCAGCGGCGGCGCGCGATCTCCCGCCGCGCCAGTCGCGCCGCATCCTCAAGCTCGTCGCGGGCGCGCTGTCGCAACGCCCGCGCATGCTTGCCGAGCCGCCGGCGCATCCGGTCGCCCTTGGCGGGGGCGAAGAGAAGCGCCACGCCCGCCCCCACCAACGCGCCTACCAGTATGCCGGTGACGAACCCTGCGAGACCGCGATGGTCCGCCGCGGGTTCGGTGCTCTGCGCCTCCGATGCCTCCAACCCGGGTTCGGTCAATGGCCGCTCCTCGTCAACTCGTCTTCCCGTCCTGTCACTCTTCTGACAGTCGTACGCGCCGCCTCTGCTGTCAACCTTCGCGACACAGTCGTGTTTTCCGACGCCCCCTGCAATAATCGAACACGTTCCGCCGGACCCCGGACGCGCTATATAATGCTCCGACCGGTACCACCCTCTCACGGGACGGTTGTCATGCCCATCGCATCCCCGGCCGCGGAGGACCTGGAGCGGCTGCAGGCCCGGATCGACGCACTCGAGCAGGAGAAGCGTCATCTGCTCGCGGTGGTGGAGATACTGCAGGAGATCGCCGGCTCGCTGCACTTCGCCGACGTGGTCCAGGCGGTCACCCGGCGGCTGGGCGAGGCGTTCGGCCTGGACCGCTGCTCGATCTTTCTCATGGACCGCGGGGGCGACACCGTGCGTCTCGTCGCGAGCTACGAAGATCCGAGCATTCGGAATTACGTCGTGGACCTCGCGCGGTATCCCGAGCTCAAGCGCGCGCTCGAGACCGGGCAGACGGTGTTCATCCCCGACGTCGCGAACGATCCCGGACTGCGCCACGCCCGCGACTCGCTGACCACGCGGCGGGTCAAGAACATCACTGTGGTGCCGATCACGTGGCGGAGCGCGCCGATCGGCGCAATCTTCCTGCGGACCTTCCGCGACGGCCCCGCCTTCACCGAGGCCGACGTGCAATTCTGCCAGGTGGTGGCGAATCTGACCGCCAAGGCGCTGCGGAACGCGCATCGCTTCGAGCGGCTCCAGATGCGCCGCGGGGAAGATCCCGCTGAGCGGCAGGCGGACCGCGAGCGCGCAGCCTTGGTCGGCTTCCTCCATCGCCTGATGGAGCGCTTCACGGAGAAGGAGGAGCCGTGGGGAGACGGGGTGCTGGCCCGGGGCGGAACCGAAGAGGTCGATCGGCTCGTCGGCGTCGCAATGACGGTGCTCTCGCAGGAGGCCGGGGCGCGGTGACGGCGGCTCCCGTGACGATCGCCGGGCGCGTGGACGAACTGCGCACCCGGCTCGACCGGG
>DASSUE010000381.1:0-7181 GCA_035707305.1 Gemmatimonadales bacterium | reverse complement strand
CCGGCATCCCGATCCGAAGCGCTCCGTCGGGGTTCGCCACCGCCACTTTTACGGCGTACACCTGATCGGCGCGCTCGTCCCGGGTTTGGATCGGCGTGGGCGTGAACTCAGCCGCGGACGCGATCCAGGTGATGCGGCCCGGGAGCGTGGCGATGGAGTCCGCCCGATCGACACCGACCTTCACCGCTTGTCCGAGTTTGAGGTGGGTGAGCTGCGCGTGGCTCACGTATGCGCGGAAGGTCAATGAGTCGAGCGACCCCAGCTTGAACAGCGGCTGGCCGGACTGGATGTACTCTCCCGGCTCCACGTACCGCACCAGCACCGTGCCGTCCTGCGGGCTCACGATACGGCTTCGCGCCAGCCGGTCGTCGAGCTGGGCCACCTGGGCGTCGAGCGCGGCCACCTCCTGCGCGGCGGTGCTTCGGGCCGCGCGTGCGCCGGCCAACTGCTCCCGTGCCATCTTGGCCTCGCGCTCCGCCTTGTCGCCCTGCTGGGCCGTCGCCGCCGCCTGCTTGAGCAGCCGCTCGGTGCGGGCGAGCTCGCGGTCAGCGATGGCGCGCTGCACGTCCATCGCCGCGATGTTGGCGGTCGCTTCCCGGGCGCGGGATGCGCCGGCGGCCCGCTTGGCCATGAGCGTCTGTCGCTCCAGCAGGAGCGGAACGGTGTCGACGCTGCCGAGCGTCACCCCCTTCTTCACCCGATCGCCTTCTTCCAGGTTGAGAGACAGGAGCCGCCCGCCGACTTCCGCTGCGACGGTCACCTCCGTCGCTTCGAAGTTGCCGTAGCCGTCGACATCGTCGCGTCCGCAGGAGGCCAACGCCGAGGTCCCCAGCAGCAGGATGAACGGGGCCACCGAATGGCGGCACGAATACCTCATGGTGTTTCGCTCGCAGTCTTGGGCGTGAGCCCCAGGGTGGTGAGATACGATGATCGCGCCTGGGCCAGCTCCACCCGGTGACGCTCCAGGGTCAGTCGCGCTTCGAGAACATCGGTCCGGGTCTCTACGTAATCCGCGGTCGTGATGGCGCCCTCGTCGTACTGCGCCTGCGCCTGGCGCTCGACCTCGGTCTGCAGTGCCACGACCCGCTCGTCGTCGGCGATCGCCGTCTTGAGCCGGGCGATTTCCTCGAGGTCCACCGCCACGGCGCGGGCCAGCTGCCGGCCGAGCGCCTGTTCCTCGGTGGTGACGACATCCTGCTCCAGGCGGTACGCCGCCGCCTTCCGCTGCGCCGAGCGCCAGGTCCACGGCCGCCACTCGAGCTTGAGCCCGGCCTGGAAGAAGGCGTCCGAGGAGGTGCGGAACTGGTCCAGCCCCGGCAGGCCCACGCCGAGCTGCCCGAACGCATACAGCCGAGGCTTGTTCTCCGCGGTCGTGTAGGCCGCCTCCCGGTCGAGCCGCAATCGGGTCTGGCGGTAGCGCTGGAACTCCGGCCGGTTCCGGAGCGCCGCCACGGCCCCGAGATCCGCCGGATGCGTCTGCTCGGGCGCCTCGCTCGGCAAGACCAGGACGGCCGAGGTATCGATCGGCCGGCCGACCAGATCGGCCAGGATTGCGAGGGACGCCCGGCGCGAGGCCCCGGCTTCGTTCCGCTGCACCATCGCGCGCACCTGCTCGGCCTCGATCTCGGCAGCGTCGCGCCCCAGCGCGGTGCCGGCCTCGACCCGGGCGCGCACCACCGACAACCGTGCCTCCAGATCGGCCACCAAGGCGTCGTATTCGGCCGACCGCTTGTCGAGCAGGAACGCGGAGTAGAACGCCGAGTTTACCTCGGATCGAAGTCCGTACAAGGACACGTTCACCCCGGCCTGGGATTCGAGATGGCGCGCTTCCTCCAGCTCCCGCCGACGCGCCAGCTCGCCGCCGTCGTAGAGTCGCTGCTTGATGTCGAGCGTGGTCTGCCAATGATGCTTCGGCAGGTTCGGCAGCGTGATGCCCGGAATGCCCAGCTCGGGCTGGGTGATGTCGCTCTGATACGAGGCCGACCCGTTGATCTCGAGCTGCGGCAGCCGCTCGGCGTTGAGCGCGCCGATCCGCAGATCCGATGCGGACCGGAGCAGCCCTCGCTGGGTGCCGCGGGGATCGCTCCGGAGCGCGGCGTTCTGCAACTGCTCCACGTGGATGGTGTCCTGCGCCTGCGCAACCCGTCCGGTGAGCGCCAGCGCGGAAGCCAGCAACAGCAGCGCGCGTGTCACGGCCGTAGCCCTGCCAGGAAGAAGTCGGGAAGGAGGCGCCGCCGTTCCTCAAGGAAGGCGGGCCAGCGGGTGTCGTCCAGCGACAGCAAAGGGCCGAGGGCGGGGCGGATCGCGAACGGAAAGATCAGGAGCCCCATGAGGTTCACCACGAACTGCTCGGCGCTGATCGGCCGCATCGTCCCGGCCCGGGCCGCCTCGCGTAGCTGGCGGCGGAGCACGTCGAGCGGGATGCGGCCCTGGCGCGCGATGATGCGGGCGACCCGATCCGGCTCGACGTACATCTCGGACAGGAGATAGCCGGCGAGGTACGGTCGCGCCGAGTAGAACGCGATCTGTTCTCGGACCACGTCCCGGACCTTCTGGTCGATGGTGCGCGCGGGGTCCCCGAGAATCCCGAAGATGCGGGGGGCGATGGTGCCGAGCGCGCGCGCGAAGATCGCGTCGGCCAGTTCGGCTTTGGTGCCGAAGTAGTAGTGCACCAACGCCTTGTTGACTCCGGCTTCGTCGGCAATCTCCTGGGTACGACTGTTGGCGGTGCCCTTCCGAAGAAAGACCGTATGGGCGCCGTCGAGGATCTTGTCCCGGGTGGCGAGATCGGGGGCGGGGGCCGCCCGCTTCAACTGCTTGGTTGAACTGCGTGGTTTAACCATCCGGTTAAACTACGCGGGACCGCCCCTCTGTCAAGAGGGTGCTACCTTTCGCGCCAACCCCACCACACCGAGGCGCTCGATGGGGAGCCCGGAAACGTGTCCCCACGGCCAGTGCGGGGCATGCGGTTCCTCTTGATCGTGCTGGCGCTCGGCGCCGGCACGGCCCCGCCGCTCCCCGCCCAGGCCGGGGTGCGGGTGGATAGCGCGGTCGCCATCCCCATGCGCGACGGCATCACGCTCGCGGCGGAGGTGTGGCGGCCCGCCGCAGGCGAGCGGTTCCCGGTGCTGGTGTACCGGACACCCTACGGGCGGCTCGACGCCGCGGATGTGTCAGGCGTCGCGCGCTCCGCCGTCGAGCGCGGCTACGTCGTCGTGCTCCAGGATGTGCGGGGACGCTACGGGTCGGCCGGGGAGTTCGAACCGTATCGCCATGAGGGGCGGGACGGATACGACACCATCGAATGGGCTGCGCGACAGCCGTGGTCGACCGGCTCGGTGGGGACGTTCGGACTCTCGTACCCGGGCGCCGTGCAGTGGCTGGCGGCGGTCGAGAGCCCCCCGTCGCTCAAGGCGATGGTGCCGGCCATGACCTATGCGACGCCGGAAACGTTCTGGTACGCGGGTGGAGTGTGGGATGGCTCCTGGCTCGATTGGACCTGGCTCAGCATCGCGCCGGATCTCCGCCGTCGGCTGAACCGGCCGGGACCCAAGACCGACGACGAGGCGGCCACGGCGTGGCAGCGGGAATCGGAGCGGGCTCGCCGGCACCGTCCCCTCGGCACGCTGCCCGACTTCCAGGGCGTCGCTCCGTGGTACTACGAATGGATGCGGCACCCGCCCTGCGACCCCTGGTGGAGCTGGGCGACGCTGGATGGGCGCTACGATCGCACCAATGCAGCCGTGCTCAACCTCTCCGGCTGGTTCGACGAGCAGTACGGTCCCTACGGCGCGGTGACGAACTATCAGGGGGTGGTGCGCGCGAGGACGCGCTCCGCCGACGGGCCCCGCGCGGCGCTGGTGCTGGGGCCGTGGACCCATGGGGTGCGCGCCGTGGGGTCGAGCAGTGCGGGCGACCGGCAGTTCGGCGCGTCTGCCGCGCTAGACTACGCCAAGCTGGTGCTGGACTGGATGGATCGACACTTGAAGCCCACGAGCGCCTCCGTCCCCGACAACGATGCGCCGGTTCGCGTGTTCGTGATGGGCGCCAACCAGTGGCGGGATGCGGCTCTGTGGCCGCTTCCCGGTACCCGGGGCGACACACTGTATCTGCAGTCGACATCCCATCGCGACGCACCGGGCCGGCTGGGACGCACCGCTCCGCGCGGTGGCGACGGCTGGAGTGTACTCAGGTCGGATCCCGTGAACCCGCTCAGCGATCCGTTCGGTGGAGCGGCGGGCGCGCACGACTATCGCTCCCTGCCGGGTCGGCCGGGGACCGTCACATTCGAGACCGCGCCCTTCGCGCAGGCCTACGACGCGATCGGACCGGTGTTCGCGGAGCTCGCGGTGAGCGCATCGGTGCCGGACTTCGATCTGTGGCTGCAGCTCTACGACGTGGCGCCGGACGGAACCGCCTGGAACCTCTCCGCTCCCGGCAGCGGGCTCGTCCGAACCCGCTATCGAGCGGGCGGCCCCGAGCAGCAACTCGTGCGGCCGGGCGAGATGGTTCGGCTTCGCTTCGACCGGACCATCACCGCGAACCGCTTTCTGGCCGGGCACCGCCTCCGGGTGGTCGTGTCCGCGGCGTTCTTTCCCCTGTTTTCGCTGAACCCGCAGACGGGAGATCAGGAGTTCGATACCGACGCGGTTCGGAGCGGCGAGGTGCGCATCCATCACTCGGCCACCGCGCGATCGGCCATCATCCTGCCTGCGGTACCGGTCAGGGAGTGACCAACCAGCGCTCGACGACCGTGACCTGCGGGAGCCGCTCGCGCCACGCGGCGAGAATCGTATCGACCTGAGCCTCGCTCAGCGCGGCGACGGCGCAGGGGAGGCGGCGGGTATCGGCGGTCCGGTCGGTATCGTGCACGCGGTGAGGCCGGCCTTCGCTGCAGGCGCGGCAGAGCATGGTGACCGTCGTCGCCCAGTTTTCCGCCGTCCCACCCGCGTCCCGTGCGAGCTCCTGCAGCACGTCGAAGTCGGCGACCGAATCCACCTCGGCCTGCACTTCCCAGGTGGCATACGGCGAGGCCGTGAGCCGCTCGAGGACGTCGAAGACCGGCACCTCGCGTCCGTTGCGCACCCGGTAGCCGTTGGCGGCGCCGTCGTGCAGCACCATATCGCGCCAGCGGAAGCCGGAGGCCGCAAAGGGGATGCTTTCGAGATTGGCCCGCGCCGGGTCGATGCGATGCGCCCAGACCACCTCGCCATCGCCGTCGGGGTTGAGCCGGATCGGCACGATGCCGTAGTCGCACTCGGGCGGGCCGACACCGGCGGGGATCTGAAGCCCGCAGCGGAACCAGGCCTGCCGGGCCGTGGTCCAGTCGCCGACGGCGGTGGCCGCGATGCCCAGATTCCACCACGAGTCGCCGTCGTCGCTCGCGAGGTCGGTCGCCTGCCGGTAGACCGCCAGACACTCCGGCCAGCGGTGCTGGTATTTCAGCAGGAGCCCCAGATTGTAGTGCGGGACCGACCAGCTCGGGTCCGCAGCGATCGCCTGGCGGTACGCTACTTCTGCCTCTGCGTGCCATCCTTTGTCGGCCAGCGCGCGGCCCCGCTCGTTCAGGTCGACGGCGTCCGGCACCGACTTACCCGCCGAGCCGCCGCAGATACGCTCGGATGCGGCGGGCGTTGGTGCCGACGTCGCTCCGCCCCACCCGGGAAACGCTCCGAACCGCAATCACGCTCCCGCTCCCCTCGGGCCGGATGCGCACCACCACGTCGTCCTTGAACCCGAACCAGCCGGTCGTGGCCGTCGCTTCGATTCGGCCCGCGGCGGAGTCGGCCGCAACAATCTCCCATCCTTCGGCCCGCGCCGCGTCGAGCGAGCGCTGGAATGCGTCAGTGGGCGACAGGGTCGGGAGGACCAACGATCGAAGATCGGGATAGGCCTCCCGCTGCTGCGCGGCGATCTCTGGACCGCCGTATGCCGCCGGATTCGGTGCGTCGGCGCGAAGTGGCAACACCGCGACGAACTCGGGAGGATCGTCGGTATCGGTCGTGATGTCGTGGATGGGCGGGACCTCGCCAGCCCGACGCTGCCACGACCATGGAATCCCGGCCACCATCACTCCCAGCGCGAGGGCAAGCAGCAGTGGCCAGGGGCGGGGCCCGCGCCACCGCGCCACCAGAAGCTGCACCAGCGCGAAGGCAGCTGCCGCGAGGGCAAGGTACGCTCCCCACCGCATCAGGGAGAAACCGGTGCGGAACGTCCAGAGTCCGGCGCGTGCGCCGATCCCCGAGAGCAGGAGCAGCAGCGCGGCGAGAACCGCGGCTGCGAGCGTCAGGTGTCTTGGCATGGTCGAGACCTAGGTGTACCCGATCGCGGCGTCGAGCCTGATCGAGCTGCGGGTAAAGGTGCCGCTGCCCTGGCCGAGCAAACGGCCATCGCTGTCGAACAGGTGGGACTCGGCCAACAGCAGCCGCCCGCTCTGGTGGACCGTGCGGCCGACGGACCGAATGTTGCCGATGGCGACCGGTCGGGTGAAATGCACGGTGTAGGACACCGTGAGTACCAGCACGTCGGTCACCCGCGAGTTCGCCGCGAAGAACGCCGCGTCGTCCAGCAGACGGAAGTACACCGATCCGTGCACCGAACCCGCGGCATGGTGGAACTCAGGCCGCAGCGTCAGCCGAACCTCGGCGGTGCCGTCGCCCACCGCGATGCTGGTGCCGAACCACTGCGTCACCGGCGCGGTGGCGTACACCCGCTCGAGTTTTCTGAAGTGCTCTTCGATTTCCAGATCGGGCCCGCGCCCGACCTCTGAACCTGCGGACACGAACGACCTCCAGCGTACCGGTCGGTCCTCGGGGTCAGCCCGAGCGCGCCTGAACTTCCTCCGATGTCAGGCCATAGAGCGGCGGGGTCGGCACGTCGCGCATGCCGAGCATGAGGTAGAGCTGGCCGCGGTGGTGGGCCTCGTGCTCGACCATGGCGCGAAGCCACTTCCAGGTGGTGATCGGCGTGCCTGCGGGCGTCAGGCACTTCTCAGCAAGCCTGGTATCCGGCAGCGTGGCGAAGATCGCGTGTGACTCCGCGTGCAGCCGCTCGAAATAGTCCATCACGGCGTCATACCCGTCCGCCAGCTCCCGGCCGCATCCGGGATACGCGCTCGGACGCCCGGCCACCGTTTCGGCGTACATGAAGCGTTCGATCGTGGCGAGGTGACGGATGAGATC